>JAYUGK010000001.1:0-2800 GCA_043738415.1 Chloroflexota bacterium
CGATGCGCTGATCATCGCCGCCGCGCTTGAGCGCAACGCGCTCCCGCTGGCCACCTTCGACCGGGAGCAGAGACGCTACGGAGTCGCTATCCGCGAGCCCTGAGGCCGCTGGCCAGGCCGGATCGGCTTATCCATGGACGCTCCGCCAATGCTCAACCCGTTCGGCATCGGAATCTGCACCTGCTCCAGGATCCGGAACCCGAAGCGCTGGTAGAGGAGCAGCCCCGGCAGCGTGGCCATCAGGGCCAGCGTGCGGAAGCCCTCGGCCCTGGCCGCCTCCTCGCACGCCTCCAGGATCCGTGTGCCCAGACCTCTCCGCGTCCAGTCGGCCCGGACGAACATCGCGCGCACCCGTGCCGGCTCCGTCGCGGGGTCGAGCAGGCGAGCGTCGGTGGCGCCCTCGCCGGAGCCGGAGTAAAGCTTGTCCCGTCGGCTCCAGCCACCGCAGGCGACCAGCTCAGCGTCTTTATCGGCCACGAAATACGTGCCGTCCTCGATCAGCATTCGATCGACGACGCCGATGTAGCGGACCGACGCCTCTGTCTGCGCAGCATCGTAGAAGCGAGGGAACAGCTCCCGGATGGATGCCTCCATCAGGGCATCGATCGCATCCGCATCGGCCAGGGTCGCCAGACGCAGGGCCGGGATCTCGAGAGCCCGTCCCGTGTCGGTCATCGGCCGCAGGGTAGCAGCGGCCAAGATCCCGCGTCGCTCACGCATCGCTGACCCGTAGTACGCTTCGCGCTTCGCCGAGCTACCCCCTGGACGCAATGGAGATATGGATGCGCCTGCTGCGCCAGCTCGCACGCCGCAAGCTGCGGACCACGCTCGCGATCCTGGGCATCACCATCGGGATCTGGGACCGCATCCTTCACATGCGTGACAGAATGATCGACGCAGCCGTGCCAGCATGATCAACCGATCGGCACTTCTTGAACGGTTTCGCACCGGGTATGCCGATGTCGAAGCGGCCCTTGCCGGCATCACCGACCAGGAGCTTGACCATCCGGCGCCCGATGGCGGTTGGACGGCTCGCCAGGTCGTTCACCACCTGGCCGACAGCGAGGCGACCGCCTTTATCCGGCTGCGCCGCCTGATCGCGGAGGACGAGCCGACGATCCAGGGGTATGACGAGCCCGAATACGCGCGTCGCCTCCACTACGAGCGCCCCATCGGGTCATCGCTCGCGGTCCTCCGGGCGGTCCGCGAAGCCAGCCTGGCATTGCTGGAGTCGCTCACCCCGGCCGAGTGGGAGCGGCGCGGGACACACAGCGAGTCGGGGGCCTACACCGTGGACGACTGGCTGCGCATCTACGGCGGTCACTCGCACGACCACGCCAACCAGATTCGGGTCGCCCGCTAGGTGCCCGCATGCGCCCCGGTGCGCGCCTTCGCGCCCCTCTGAGCGCTTGGGGGCGCGGCGTACCATGCCGCGGTGACCCGCCACGATCCGCCAGTCGAAACGTCCGCTGGGCAGCGGCCGCCGAACGCGGCGACGGACCGGATCATGGTCGCCCTGGCGCTGGTGGTGCTGCTCGGCGCCGCCCTTATCATCGTCACCAAGGTGTTCCCACGCGGCGACCAGTCTGCCAACGCCACGCCGACGGCCAGCGCAGCCGCGAGCGAGCAGCCGAGCCGCACGCCGCGGCCGTCGCCGACCCCACGCCCGCTGGGACAGTTCACCCTGGTGGCGGGCACGCCGCCGTCGGCGACTCCTCAGCCCCAGCTGACGAATCCGTTCAATGGCTGGGTGCGCGCCAGGGCCGACCTGGTAATCTATCCCGAGCCTCGTCTCAACGCTGTCGGGTCCGGATCCCTGCCCAGCGGGTCCTTGGCATACGCGTATGAGCAACCCGGCATGGGCAGCACTGACCTGGGTTGGCTCGCTATCCAGGAACCAGGGAATGGAGGCTGGATTGCCACCACCCCCAATGGCTCATCGCTGGTTGAGCGATTTGCCCCACCGACGTACGGGACAAGCGGCGATATCTTTGGCCTGACCGGCGGCGCCGACGGCTACCTGGCCTCTGCCAGTCGACCCGGGCGCTCCGATGCGTACGCCCCTCCACTGTCGATTGCCTCGAGCGACGGTGTCCACTGGCAATGGGGGGCGACGCCGTTCTCCAGCAACAGCTTCGCGTGGGGCCCCGCGGGCTGGCTCACCTTCTCCCCGGATTGGAACGGCCAACCCCCGACCTGGATCTGGAACTCGTCGGACGGTCTCGCCTGGGACGCTCTCGGGGCCTGGGTTGACCCCAATGACCTTGCCCGTGGCGGCTACCCGAACCAGTTGGTCGGGTCCCCCCGCGGGTACCTGCTCACCGTCGGGGGATCCCGTTTAGGCAACATAGCCATCTGGTACTCGCCGGATGGGCTGACCTGGCTGGAGGCAGCCGATCCCGGGTTTGCACCAGGCGCCCAACTGGTCGTGGTCGCCACGTCGCTGGGGTTCTACGCCTTGGACCAGCGTGTTCCCGCGGACAGAGGCTCGGGCGCCGCGGCCGCCTTCTCCGGGGACGGGACCCGTTGGGTGCGCGTGGACGATGGGCCCGCCGCCGGGTCGCCGGTCGGCGCGGTCGACGACCACCTCCTGGCAATCGAACTCGATCCGGCAACCGGATCTGCGCAGGTCTGGATCGGCGCGGTCGTTCGCGACGGCTTCGTGTGGCACCGCGACCCGTCCCAGGACCCGATCTTCGCCGGCGCCGGCGTTACGGCGCTGGTCTCGGACGGTCAGCGCATGGCCGCCTTCGGCTGGGACCGGGCGACCGAGCGACCCCTGGCCTGGATCCGCGAAGGC
>JAYUGK010000002.1:0-2797 GCA_043738415.1 Chloroflexota bacterium
CGGCGTAGACTCGACCCGGGAGTGTCGCGGCTCCCCCCTGCGGCACTCCCCCTCGCCGCCTAGGGGCGAGTTGACGCCCGCGCTCCACCAGCTCGCCGACCGAGCGCGCGTCGCACCACCGACATCACCTCGCCCACGTACGGCTCGCCCTGCCCCATCTCGATGGCATGCGTCAGACATCCGTCGATGTGATCCTCGAGGAGCTGTAGCGCCACCTCGTCGGCGGCCGCGGTCAGCGCTTCGACCTGCTGGAGGATCTCGAGGCAGTACGCCTCTTCTTCGACGAGGCGCTGGACGCCGCGGGCCTGCCCCTCGATCCGCCGCAGCCGATTGAGCAGGTCATGGCGGTCCTTGGTGTACGAGTGGCGGAAGTGGGCGGCGTGCGGATCGGTGCTCATACTCGGGGGTAGTATGCCTGCGCTACCATGCCGCGAGCAATGCCCGAACTTGAGCGTCATGAGCTGATCGTCCCGATTGACCGGGTCCTTGTCATCTTCAGCCACCCCGATGACGCGGAGTTCGGCGCCGCAGCCACCATCGCGACGCTCGTGGCAGGCGGCGCCCGGGTCGACTACCTGGTCACGACCGACGGCGGGAAGGGCACCGAGGACCCCGAGATCACCTCCGCGCAGCTGGCCGCCACCCGGGTCGCAGAGCAGCGCGCCGCCGCGGACCTGCTCGGCGTGTCGGAGATCGTCCATCTCGGCTACCCGGACGGCTATCTGACTCCCAGCCTCGAGCTTCGTCGCGACATCGTGCGCCAGATCCGCCGGTTGCAGCCGGACGTGGTGATCGCCCAGAACCCGGTGCGACGGATGGACGGCAACCCCTTCATTGGTCATCCCGATCATCTCGCCACCGGAGAAGCGACCCTTGCGGCGGTCTACCCCGCCGCCCGCGATCGTCTCAACTTCCCCGAGCTGCTGGCCGAGGGCCTCGAGCCCTGGAAGGTGCGCCAGGTACTCGTCAGCGGCGTCGAACAGGCGAACCTGTACCTCGACGTGTCGAGCCAGTTCGAGCGTGGGATGGCGGCATTGCTGTGCCACGCCAGCCAGATCGCCGACCCGGTGGCGGTCGAGGAGCGGGTCAGGGGGCGAGCCGCCGCGGCCGGTCAGCCGGTCGGGCTGCCGCTGGCCAACGCCTTCCTCTCGATCCTGCTCACCTGATGGAGATCGGCTCATGATGCGCGGCCACTGGGGAGGGGGCGAGGGACCGAACCTGCACGCGCGCCCCGGCAGCGGACCCGCGACCTTCCGTCGCATCATCGGCTTCTTCCGTCCGTACCAGAGGCGGCTGAGCCTGATCGGTGTGCTGATCGTGTTCACGGTCAGCATCGGTGTGGTCAACCCGATCCTCCTCAAGCTGATCATCGACAACCTGACCGGTCCGCGGGACCTGGGCCTCCTCTACCTCCAGTCCGGGCTGATGATCGGGCTGCCGGTGGTGACCAGCCTGCTCGGGGTCTGGCAGAGCTACCTGTCGAACGTGGTCGGCCAGAACGTGATGAACGACCTGCGCGAGGCCCTTTACACGCATCTGCAGTGGATGCCGCTGCGTTTCTTCACCGAGACCAGGACCGGCGAGATCCAGAGTCGCATCGGCAACGACGTCAGCGGCGTGCAGTCGGTGGTGACCGATACCGCCGCGTCGCTCCTCTCCAACTTCGCCACCGTGGCCACCACCGTGATCGCCATGCTGATCATCGACTGGCGGCTGACCGCGCTCAGCCTGGGGATGCTGCCGATCTTCGCCTACATCACCTACCGGGTCGGCAAGGTGCGGCGAGAGGTGAGCGGGCTGACACAGCGGTCGCTGGCCGAGGTGAGCGCCATCACCCAGGAGTCGCTCTCGGTGTCGGGGATCCTGCTCTCCAAGACCTTCGGCCAGCAGCAGGCCAGCATCGAGAAGTTCCGTCGCGAGTCCCGCCGCCTGGGCGGGCTGCAGATCCGGCAGCAGATGATCGGTCGCTGGTTCTTCGCGCTGATCGGCACCTTCTTCTCGATCGCCCCGGCATTCGTCTACCTTCTGGCTGGGTCGCTGATCATCGGCGGCGACACCCACGTCAGCATCGGCACCATCGTTGCGTTCACGACCCTTCAGAGCCGCCTCTTCTTCCCGCTCGGCCAGCTGCTGGGGGTCCAGGTCGAGATCCAGGGGGCGCTGGCCCTCTTCGACCGTATCTTCGAGTACCTGGAGATGCAGTCGGAGATCACCGACGCCCCGGACGCGGTGGCGCTCGACCCGGCCACGCTCCGCGGGCAGGTGCGCTTCCGGCAGGTGAGCTTCCAGTACGCCAAGGCGCCGACCCTGGCGAGTGAGACCGATGAAGTGGTCGCTCCGCCGACCACCGCGCCGTTCGGCCTGACCGATGTCGACTTCGAGGCCTCCCCGGGGCAGCTCGTCGCGCTCGTCGGGCCCTCGGGCGCTGGCAAGACGACCACCACCTACCTGATCCCGCGGCTCTACGACGCGCTGAGCGGCGCGATCGAGATCGACGGCATCGACGTCCGGCGGATCCGCCTCGAGTCGCTTGGCCTCGAGGTGGGGGTGGTGACCCAGGAGACGTACCTGTTCCATGCCTCGGTGCTCGACAACCTGCGCTACGCCAGGCCGCACGCGACCATGGCAGAGATCGAGGCAGCCGGGCGCGCCGCCGCCATCCATGACCGGGTCATGCAGCTTCCCGAGGGATACGACACGATCGTCGGCGAGCGGGGCTACAAGCTCTCAGGCGGGGAGAAGCAGCGCGTCGCCATCGCCCGCGTCCTGCTCAAGGATCCGCGCATCCTGGTCCTCG
>JAYUGK010000003.1:0-2790 GCA_043738415.1 Chloroflexota bacterium
TCCCACCCAGGATCACGCCCAGGACCACGTGCAACCAGGGCGAACGTCCGCGGAAGGTCCGGTAGAAGTAGCCGATCATCCCGACGGCCACGACGGTGACCGCAAAGAAGAGAAGGGTCCCACCCTGGAACAGGCTGAAGGCGGCGCCGCGGTTCTGGGCGTGCCAGAGCTCGATGAACCGCCCGATGATGGTGACCCGCTCCCCGATGCCGATCGACGCGGCCACCGCCGCCTTGCTGGCCTGGTCGGCAACCAGGATCGCCAGCGCGGTCAGCGCCAGGATCGTCGGCTCAATCAGGCCGCCCGTCCGTGGCGGGTCGCTGCTCATGTGTCCGATGGTACGCGATGCGCTGGACTCAGGCGCGACGCACGGCGAGCCTGAGCGACCCGTCCTCGAGCTGCACCTCTTCGCTGGCCTCGAGTCCTGCCAGTTCGGCTTCCGGCGCGATGACCAGCTCGACCGCCAGCGTCTCGGAGGCCAGCCAGTCCCGGTGCCCGGCCACCTGGGCGATCAGCCCCGGGTCGCCGCTGATGGCGGCCACGATTCGATCGCTCACCGCGAAGCCGGCTGTGCGTCGCAACCCCTGCAGACGGTGGCCGATCTCGCGCGCCAGCCCTTCCGCCTCCAATTCGGGCGTGAGAAGCGTGTCGAGGGCGACCATCAGATCGCCTTCCTCGGCGACCTCGTGACCGGCGCGCGCCCGCGCCGTGAGCTGAAACTCGTCGGCGGCGAGGACGACGCCCCCAACTTCGGCTCGCCCGTCTTCGAGGAGCCGCCAGCTCCCCGAGCGCGCTCCCGCGATCACCGCTCCGACCGCGCTGCCGTGCCTCGGACCGATCACGGGAAGCAGGGGGTAGAGGGTCTGTTCGACCAGGTCAGAGCCATCGCTGATGAGCTGGAGCGACTTGGCGTTCAGCTCTTCAAGCACCTCGCTGCGCAGCTCGCGGTCGGTCGCCGGGTCGGCGCTCAGGGCACCGCCCGCGGCTACCGGCAGCTTGACCTGGACGGTGGGGATTGGCTGGCGAGTCTTCATGCCAGCGGCTGCACGCGCGGCCCGGCCGAGCGTCACCAATCGCCGGGCAAGGGCCACCGCCTCGTCGACCTCCGGCGCCGATCGCCCGGGCACGCGCTCGGGGAAGTCGGCCAGGTGCACGCTGTCCGGGGCAGCGGGGTCGACCGCCGTTACCAGGTTGCTCCACAGGGCGTCAGCGAAATGCGGGACGAACGGGGCCATCAGGCGCGCCAGGGTGACCAGCACCTCGTGCAGGGTGGCATAGGCGGCCCGCTTGTCATCGTCGAGCGCTCCCTTCCAGAAGCGGCGACGGTTGCGCCGGACATACCAGTTGGAGAGATCTTCGACAAAGTTCTCGATGGAGCGCGCCGCCCGCGCCGCGTCGTAGCCGTCGAGCGCCGCTCGCACCTCTCCCACCACGGCATCGAGTCGGGACAGGACCCAACGGTCCAGCAGGGTCCGGGCACTCGCCGCGGCGGAGTCGTCGGCCGATGGGGTCCACCCGTCGAGCAGCGCGTAGGTGACCAGGAAGCCGTAGCTGTTCCACAGTGGAAGGAAGAAGCGACGCACCACGTCGTGGCCGGGGCCGTAGCCGAAGTTGAGGTTCACCGCCGGATTGGCGGCGGCGTACATCCAGCGCATCACATCGGCGCCGATCTTCTCGGCGGCCTCCTCGAAGGGGATCGCGTTGCCCTTGCTCTTGTGCATCTCGTCGCCCTGCTCGTCGTGCACGAGGGCATAGCCGAACAGCGTGCGCATCGGGGGTTGGCCACTCATCACCGTTGACATGGTGAGCAGCGCATAGAACCAGTTGCGGAACTGTCCGGGGAACGACTCGGTCACGAAATCGGCAGGGAACCAGCGCTCCCATTCGGCACGGTCGGTGTTCCAGCCAAGTGTGCTGAAGGCCACGATCCCCGCGTCCAGCCACGGATTGCCGACATCGGCCACCCGTTGCATTCTGCCGCCGCAGGATGAACAGTCGATCTCCACGGCGTCGATGTGCGGCTTGTGCGGCGAGTGCCCCTCGAAGGCCTGCCAACCGGCCACCGCCCGCTCGCGCAGCTCGGCCAGTGAGCCGATCACTTCCCAGGCGGCGCATTGCGCGCATTCCCAGATGGGTAGCGCCAAACCGTAGTACCGCTTCTTGCTGATCATCCAGTCGCCCATGTTGCGCAGCCAGTCGAGCTCACGCTCCTCGAGGCCGATCCCCTCCGGCAGCCAGCTGATCCGGCGGGTCACCGCGCTGATCTCGGCCCGCAGCGGGTCCATGGCGATGAACCATTCATCCACCAGTCGGAAGACGAGCTGCGTCCCGCAGCGCCAGCAGACCGGGTAGTGATGCAGGTAGCGCTCGCGGGCCACCAGCAGTCCCTTGGCCTCGAGCTCGCCCGCGATCTCCAACGCAAGATCGGCATCGCCGTCGTCGGTCGCTCCCGCGTATCGGCCGCTCTGCCAGCCATATCCGGAGCGGAAGATGCCGAACTCGTCGATCGGGTCGAGCACCGCCAGCCCGTTCACCTTGGCGAGCGCGAAGTCCTCCTGGCCGCACCCCGGGGCGATATGGACGATCCCCGTCCCTTCTGCATCGGAGACCTCGCTCCAGCCGATGACGAGATGCTCGACCCCGGCCTGCACGGGCAGCTCGTCGAACGGCCCCTCATAGGTGAGCCCGATCAGCTCGGCGCCCGACGCCTCGCGCAGCACACGTGCGTCCGGGGCCACGCGCGCCTGCGACCCGCGTGAGACCCACCAGCGACGCCCGTCGCGACCCTCG
>JAYUGK010000004.1:0-2786 GCA_043738415.1 Chloroflexota bacterium
GCGCAGCGTTGTCCGACGCTCGGTCGCCTGCCCGTATCGTGGACCGACGCCCGGGATCGTCTGCCTGGGCTGCCGGTTCCTGGTGACGAGCTCACTTGAGCGGGCCCGAGAGGGCTGGTGCGCGGCGGTCCCGGATCTCGAGCTAGGCGACGCTGTCCAGCGACGCGGCAAGCTCGATGCGAATCGTCTCGCGGCCCGGCTCGAGGGGATGGCCGCTCCACGGCAGCCCGCAGTGCTCGAGCAGGGCGTGGATCGGCGCGTTGCCGGTCAGCATGGTCGCCTCGAGCGCGAGCACGCCGCGGCGGCGAGCCGAGCGGATCGCGGCGTTGAGCAGCTCTCTCCCCAGGCCATGGCCCCGCCGCCGATCGGCGACGGCCACCGCCACATCTTCGGCGCGCCCGCCGGGGAGACCCTTGATCGGCTCGAGGCAAAGGTGTCCGATCACCTCGCCGTTGTCGCCGATCGCCAGCAGCCCGTCGCCGCCGCGCTGGCGGGCGCGGGCGAAGCGTTCCGCCTGCAGCTCGCCGATCCCGTGGCAGGCGCCGAAAAACCGGGAGTGTCGGCTTTCGGGGCCGAGCCGCGCATAGAAGTCGGCGATCGCCGGGCCGTCGCCCGGCCGCACGTGACGCATCATGCCCGCAGTCTCTCCCCGCGGCACCGGCGCCGGCGAGTGCCGTTGGCCCCGTCGCGGCCGGACGTTTGGTCCCTCCTGGTCGTGCCGTTCGTCTCTCACCGCTGACCGGAAGACGGTCGTAGACTCCGGCCATGCGCATCGTCAGCGCCGCGGAGGCGGTTGCCGGGATCCGGTCGGGCCAGCAGGTCTTCCTGCACGGCGGCGCCGCCACCCCATCGGCGCTGCTTGACGCCCTGGTGGCCAGGGCCTCCGAGCTCGAATCGGTGAGCATGGTCCATTTCCACACCGAGGGACCCGGCCCGCACCTGGCCCCGGAGATGGCCCCGCACTTCCGCCACAAGGCGCTCTTCATCGGCGCGAACGCGCGGCGCGCCGTGAACGAGGGGCGCGCCGACTACGTCCCGGTCTTCCTGTCCGACGTGCCGGACCTCTTCACCTCCGGGACGCTGCCGCTCGACGCGGTGCTGCTCAACGTGACCCGGCCCGATGCGCACGGCTTCTGCTCACTCGGTCCCAGTGTTGACGCCGCGCTGGCCGCCTCGCGATCCGCCAGGACGGTGATCGCCCAGCTGAACGCCTCCCTGCCGCGCACGCTGGGCGACACCTTCGTCCATGTCTCCAAGATCGATTTCGGGGTCGAGGTGGACATCCCGCCCTACGAGCACATCGAAGCGCCGCCCGGACCGGTCGAACTGCGGATCGGCGAGCACGTCGCGGAGCTGGTCAGCGACGGGGCGACCCTTCAGCTGGGGATCGGCGCCATCCCGGCCGCGACCGCGCTGGCGCTGCGGGACAAGCACGACCTGGGAATCCATACCGAGATGTTCACCGATGCGGTCATCCCCCTGGTCGAATGCGGGGCCATCACCGGCTCTCGCAAGGAGATCAACCGGGGCAAGATCGTGTCGGCCTTCCTGATGGGCAGCCGCGATCTGTATCGGTTCGTGCACGACAACCCGATGGTCGAGCTCCGCCCCGTCGACTACACCAACGACACCGCGGTGATTCGCCGCTTCAGCCGGATGGTGGCCATCAACTCGGCGATCGAAGTGGACATTACCGGGCAGGTGGTGGCCGACTCGATCGGCTCGCGCTTCTACTCCGGGGTCGGTGGCCAGATGGACTTCATCCGTGGCGCCGCGCTGGCAACCGAGGGGCGCGCCATCATCGCCCTGCCATCGACCGCCGCGGGCGGCACCATCTCGCGCATCGCGGCGATGCTGCAGGAGGGGGCCGGCGTGGTGACGACGCGCGCCCATGTGCGCACGGTGGTCACCGAATGGGGCGTGGCGGAGCTGCACGGCCGGACCGTGGCCGAGCGCGCCCGAGCGCTGATTGCCATCGCGCATCCGGACTTCCGCGACGACCTGTTGGCCCGCGCGCGGGCGGCCCACTACCTGTAGGGCCGCATCTCAGCGACGCATCGAAAGGACGACCGGCGCGTCGGAGCGCTGGGCCTCCTCGAACTCCTCGCGCGAACGGATGCCGCGGTAGCCCTCTGCCACGACCGCCTGGCCGCAGACGCCGCCCAGCGAGTTGCCGGGCCCCGGCAACACCAGCACGTCGGGCGCCTCCTCCCGGAGGGCCACCCGGAGCGAGGTGGCGAAACGGTACGGCGTGGTGACCTGCTCGCCCAGCGTGTAGTCGCGCAGCGCCGCGGGATCGGTCGACCACGGCGTCCAGCGCGCCCCACGCCCGTCGATCAGGGTGGCGGCCGGGGCCCGCCAGGCAAGGTCGCCCAGCTGCGCCCGCGCCTTTGCCGCCACGTGCGCCACCAGCGGGGTGTGGTACGGGCCGTGCAGGGCCAGGCGCAGCGGGAACTGTCGCTCGCCGAGCTTCACCGGCTTCAGGCGGGCGAGGAGGCTGGCGATCCCCTTCTCGTCGCCGGCCAGCACCGTGTAGCCGCCAAGGTCGATGCTCTCGTGGATCTGGCCTTCCCCGTTCGAACGGCTGTCAGCCAGGACCGCCGCCACCGCCGCCTGGAGCTGGGGCTCCGGCCGCCAGGCCGCATCGGTCAGCGGATAGATCACCTGGCCGCCCGGACCGCCGGCGGGCAGCGGCTCCTGCTGCAGGATCGCCATCTCCTGCACCAGCCTGAAGGCGTCGTCGAAGCGCAGCGCCCCGCTGACACCGAGCGCGGTGTACCAGCCCA
>JAYUGK010000005.1:0-2774 GCA_043738415.1 Chloroflexota bacterium
CAAGCGCCGTGCCGTGCTCGCTGGGCGACAGGAAGACGTTGCGGCTCGAAAGAGCCAATCCGTCGGCGTCGCGCTGGGTCGGGCAGGCCACGATCTCGACCCGCAGCGCCAGGTCGCGGACCACCTGCTTGACGACCGCGATCTGCTGGGCGTCCTTGCGTCCGAAGTAGGCCGATTGCGGGGCCACCAGCGCGAAGAGCTTGGTGCAGATCGTGGCAACTCCCCGGAAGTGGTCCGGTCGCGCTCCACCCTCGAGGTAGGTGCCGATCTTGCCCGGGTCGACCCAGGTGTCGAAGCCTTCGGGATACATCTCTTCTGCGCTCGGGGCGAACAGCACGTCGACTCCCGCCGATTCGGCCGCGGCGGCGTCTCCCTCCTCGTCGCGCGGGTAGCGAGCCAGGTCCTCTCCGCGCCCGAATTGCGCAGGGTTGACGAAGAGGCTGAGCACCACGATGTCGCACGCCTGACGCGCGGCACGCACCAGCGAGAGATGTCCGTCATGCAACGCCCCCATCGTGGGGACGAGGCCGACGCGCGCGCCGGCCCGGCGCGCAGGCTTCAGCGCCAGGTGCAACTCGGCGGTCGTGTGCGCCAGCTTCACGGCCGGGTCGCCTCCGCCAGTGCCCGGTAGAGTGGCACCAGGTCCGGGGCCCGCTCCTCGAGCGCGCGCAGGTGCGCCTCGACCGTGGTCCAGTCGCCGCGCGCAATCGGCCCGGTCAGGGCAAAGCCGTTCTCGATGGTGCGGGTCATGAGCGGCACCAGTGCCTCAGGCGGCGCGCCGGTCTCTTCGAGCAGCCGCGCGGCCGCCCGGTACAGGGTCACCAGGAAGTTGCTGGCCATGGCAGCGCCGGCGTGGTACAGCGGCTTGTCGACATCGGCCAGGTCGAAAGGCTGCAGGCCAAGGGTCCGGGCAAGCCAGCGAGCCGTTTCTCGGGCCTCGTCGGTCTCCGCGGTGACAGCCGCCCAGGCGCCGTCGAGCTGCTCGGGCCCGCGCTGGAGGGTGAGGGTCTGCAGGGGGTGGACGCTGAAGCGTCGCCGATGCGGCTCGAGCGCCCCGAGCGGAGTGGCGCCCGAGACGTGGGCCAGCCAGGGACCGACCGGCACGCTCTGCGCCACCTCGGCGATCGCCGCGTCGGGCACCGCCAGCAGGACAAGATCAGCTGCCGGGCGGGCCTGTCGGCCCGTCGTGACGTTCAGTCCCCGTTCAGCCAGGCGCGCGGCGATGGCGCCGCCTGCGCGTCCGGAGCCGATGACGTGCACCGAGCCGATCATGTCGGGGAGTCTGCCACACCGCGCTGGCGCGCACGCTCAGCCTGACGTGGGCGGACAGGGTCAATCGTCGACATAGACCTCGTCGACAAAGCACCAGCGCCAATCTTCCCCCGGCTCGAACGACTGCATGACCGGATGCCCCGTCTCCGGGAAGTGGCCGCTGGCGTGGCGTCCCGGCGAGTCATCGCAACAGCCGACATGCCCGCACTCGAGGCAGTACCGCAGGTGGACCCACCGCCCGCCGCTGGCCAGGCATTCCTCGCAGCCACGCCCGCGCGGCGCCGCGGGTGTGACGCCGGCCAGATGGGTGCAGAGGGCGGTCCCGGTCACGCCGGAATGGTAACGGTCCGCTCCTCCGCGCCGCGCAACACCTTGACCTCCAGCGCGGCGTCGGCAGCCACCGAGCCCATCGCGTCGAAGAGATCGTCGGCGGTGGCAATCGGACGCCCGGCGGCAGCCACGATCAGGTCGCCCTCCGCGATCCCGGCCTTCGCGGCCGGCGAGCCCTCCTCGACGTCACGCACGAGGAGCCCGTCGCGCTCGTCGAGCCCCACCGCGCGCCGCAGCTGCCGGGCGACGTGCGCCGGGGCCAGCCCCAGCCCGAGGTGCCGCCGCTTCGGCGACTCGCCGCGGCCGAGTGCCGCCACCCGGTCGCGCAGGGCGCCATCCGCCACGATCGCCTGGTAGAAGCCGCTTCCCAGCCGGTTGGTGTTGATCCCGAGCAGCTTGCCGTCGCCATCCACGATCGGTCCGCCCGACGAACCGGGCAGCAGGGGAGCGGTGTGCTCCACTGCGCCCGCCACGCGACGCCCGCGCGGCCCGCGGAAGGCGCGCCCAATGCCGGAGACGTAGCCGACCGTGACGCGCAGCCCGTTCCCCGCCGGGTTCCCCAACGCGACCACCGGAGAGCCGATCGCCAGCGCCGACCCATCTCCCCACGTAATCGCCGGCGCGTCGCCGGCGTCAACCCCGATCACGGCCAGGTCGCCGTCGCCATCGGCGCCGAGGACCTTGCCATCGGCCTCGCGCCCATCGGCGAAGAAAACGCGGATCTCGTCGCCGCGCAGGTTGTGCGCGTTGGTCAGCACCTTGCCGGACTCGACCACCACGCCCGACCCGCCGCGCCATCGGTTGCCGATCCCGACCGTCGAAGCGCCCGCTGTTGCTGCGACCGATGCGATCGCCTTGCCAAGCTCATCCATGGGACCCATCGGGCCATCCTTTCATCTGGTAGCGCGTGACTTGCAATGCGCAAGTTACCACCTCAGACCGGGGTCCGCTGGACCGATGTCGTCATCGGGGGTCCTGGCGGCCATTGACCGGCCGCCCCGTCGTCAGCCGACGACATAACGCCCTTGCCGCTGGCCATGTGGTCGCTATCGGACGGCTTTCGGCCATTGAATGGCCAATAGGGCCTTCCCGACCGACATCCAGTGCGCCGGGCGATTCCGGTCCGATGCCGTACGATCCCGTCATGGCTGAACACGACTCACCGCTGGCCG
>JAYUGK010000006.1:0-2769 GCA_043738415.1 Chloroflexota bacterium
GCAGCGCCGCTTCTGGGTCCGCCTCGAATGACCACTCCAGCGCGGTGCGCAGGTTCTCCGCCTCGGAGTCCAGGCGGCTCAGCCACGCCACCATGTCCGGGCCCCGGAGCGCAGGCCCGGCCTCGCGTGCGAGGTCCAGGTAGAACGCAAGGTGACGGCCGCGGATCGCCAACACCTCGCCAGCACTTGCGAGCCGGTCGCCGGCGTACTGCCGAATCGTCTCGAGGAGCCGATAGCGCGTGGGTCCACCCTGGTCGGCGACAACCAGCGAGCGGTCGACCAGGCGGCCGAGGCCATCGAGCGTCTCGAGCAGCGCGTTCGCCTCGTCGTGACGCGCGCCGCCATCGTCTTCGTGCAGCCCCGCGACGGCCGCCGCCGCCTGCAACGTGCACCCCCCCGCGAAGACTGAGAGGCGCCGCAGGAACTGGCGGTCCGTCTCGGTCAGCAGGTCCCAGCTCCAGTCGACGAGCGCCTGCAGCGTCTGCTGGCGGGGTACGGCGCTGCGGCGGCCGCCGGTCAGGAGCCGGAACCGGTCGCCGAGCCCCCGCGCGATCTCCTGCGCCGAAAGATGAGTGACCCGCGCTGCGGCGAGCTCGATCGCGAGCGGGATGCCGTCAAGGCGACGGCAGATCTCGACCACTGCGGGCGCGTTGGCAGGCGTCAGCGAAAAGGACGAGAGCACCGCGGTCGCTCGATCGACGAACAGGCGGACTGCGTCAGCTGCGGCCGTCTCCTCGAACCAGCCCGCCGCCGCCTCGTCATGATCGTCGCCTTCGCCGATGGCGCCAGGTACGACCAGCGACGGGACCTGGAAGACCGTCTCCCCGGACACTCCGAGCGCCTCACGGCTCGACGCAAGCACGGCCAACGATGGACAGCTGGCGAGCAGGCGATCGACCAGATCCGCCGCCGCGCCGATGACATGCTCGCAGTTGTCGAGGAGCAGCACGAGGGACTTCGAACGGAGAAAATCGACCAGTGTGTCGAGCACCGCCCGTCCGGGCTCGCCAGGCACTCCGAGCGCCCGGGCGACCTCGCTGACGATGAGATCGGGGCTGGGGACCGGGGCCAGCTCGACCAGCCAGACGCCGTCCCCCCGGCGCCCCAGGAGCTCAGCCGCAAGCTGGAGCATGAGTCTCGTTTTGCCGGTCCCGCCGGTTCCGATGAGGGTCACCAGGCGATGCGCCTCCGCCAGGGCGGCAAGATCCGCGAGCTCCCGTTCGCGGCCGACGAAGGAGGTCAGCTGCGCAGGGAGATTGGTCAGCTCCACCCCGACGGACCGAAGCCCCGGAAACTCGGCTCGCAGGCCAGGGCCGATGAGCTGATGCAGGTGTGCCGGCGCATCGAAGTCCTTCAGGCGAAACTCGCCGAGCTCACGGAGAGCCAGCTCGTCGGGCAGCCGATCCCCCAGGACCGCAGCCATCGCCTGCGAGACCAGCACCTGGCCGCCATGGCCGGCTGCCGCGATACGGGCGGCGCGGTGGACCTCGAGCCCAACGTAACCGCCGTCCCGGCGCGTGGCCTCGCCCACGTGGAGACCCATCCGCACGCGGAGATCGGCGCCGGCCGGCCATTTCGCCGCCGTCAGCGCACGCTGGCCCTCCGCGGCGGCACGCAACGCGTGGAGCGGGCTGCCGAACGCGACGAAGAACGAGTCGCCCTCGGTGCCCACCTCGAAGCCAGCGTGGCGGGTAAACGCCTCGCGCAGGATCGACCGATGGCGCTCGAGGAGCGACTCGTAGTCAGCCGGGAGGCTGCGGGCCAGGCGGGTCGAGCCCTCAATATCGGTGAACAGGAACGCGACCGTTCCTGTCGGCGCCTCGGGCGGTCGTGGCTTCCGGCGCTGGTGAGCCGACTTGGCTGGCATACGGCTGATGGTACGCCGCACGTCGTTGATCGAAACGGGCTGGACCCAGCTCGGCCACGGCACATGAGGTTTGGCGGCCAGGTCGCCGCGGGTTACGATAGCGGCGGTGGGAGTGGCCGGCTGCGTGGCTTAGAGCTCCGCTGGCGAGATTCCGAAGATCGACGCCAAATACACTCTCTGAGCGCTGTGGTCAAGGCCACTTCCACTATTCCGCTCTGTTTGAGCGTGAAACGTGCGCCCGTAGCTCAGCGGACAGAGCGGGTGGCTTCGGACCATCAGGTCGCGGGTTCGATTCCTGCCGGGCGCGCCATAGCCACATACCTCGGAGCGGGCAATCGCCAGCCCACGGCACTCGCCGCCGGCAGCATGGTCACGGCCCTACTCAGCCGGTGGCCGCCTGCCGGCTCGCCAGGAAAGCGGCTGCTGCTGCCACGGCGATGGCAACCAGCAGGACACCCCAGCGAACGATCGGCTCGTAGGGGAGTCCGACTGGCAGCCGGGAGTCGAGCGACCACGCGCCCGGGCCGGTCAGCGCGATCGCCACCGACCCGCCCAGCAACGCCAGCGGGAACTCATAGCCGCCATTGCTGCTCCAGAACCCGTTCGCCCAATGCACCCGGGCGATGATCACGATCCCCTGCCCGACCAGCCCCGCAGCCGCCAGCGGGGTGAGCAAGCCAAGCGCCAGCAGCAGCCCGGCGCCCAACTCGGCCCCGACGCTGATGAACGCCCACAACGCCGCCGGACGAAAGCCCATCTTCTCGATGGCGCCCGTCCATCCAGCGTAGCCCGGCCCCTTCCACCAGCCAAACGCCTTCTGCGCGCCGTGCGCGGCAAAGATCAAACCGATCGTGATGCGGAGGGCGGCGATGCCAGCGTCGATTTCCATGCTCTAGGCCCGC
>JAYUGK010000007.1:0-2761 GCA_043738415.1 Chloroflexota bacterium
TCGCGGGCGGGCGCCGCCGCGGCGAGCTCCGCGCCGCACTGCGGGCAGAACCTGGATGCGCGTTCCGAGGCAAAGCCGCACTTCGCACAGGCTGGCACCCGGCCAGTCTAGGCTGCTGCACCCCCGTTTTATCAAGATCCGCATCGAACCACGCTGACATGTCACGAAGGTCCTGCACCGCACCAATCCGCCCATGGTCCTGCCGTCTGTAGGACCGATGCGCTACTTACCACGGTCCGTCCACCCCCGTAAGGTCGGCGCATGTCCATCGCGACCGCTCACCGCCGCCGTCCCCGTGCTATCGCCCGAGCCCTGGTGCTGGCCAGCACCTCGCTGCTGGCCGCCGGGCTGCTCGCGTGGTCGCCCCAGGCAGCGACCGGTTTCGACACCTCGAGTGCGGAGGCCACCCTGTGGCAGCTCCTCAACGGCTCCCGGGTGAACAACGGCGTCCAACCGCTGCAACAGAACGGAACCCTGGTGAGCCTGGCCCGCTGGCGCAGCAAGGACATGGTCGACCGTGATTATTTCAACCACACAGTCCTGGGGACCGGCTACCAGGTCTACCACTGGTACGACAGCAATGGCCTGAGCTACGTGTGGGGTGGCGAGAACATCGGTTGGAACAACGGGTACTCCGATGCCGACAGCCCGATCAAGATCCACGAAGGCTTCGTGGCGTCCTCCGGCCACCTCAAGAACATGCTGGAGCCGACCTGGACGCATGGCGGCGTGGGAGCGTACGGCGCCGATAACATCAGCTGGGGCGGCGCTACGCGCAGTCCGCGCCTCTACACCGAGCTGTTCATGCAGGCCAAGTCGCCGCCCCCGCCGCCCGCCCCAAAGCCCACCGCGCCCCCTCCGCCCCCTCCGCCCGCCCCAAAGCCCACCGCGCCGCCGGTCAGCTCGGAGCCGACCGCGCCACCGACGCCGGATGCCACGCCGCAGCTGCCGCCCAGCGCCCCGCCCAGCAATCCGTTCGTGCATCCGGGCAGCCCCATCGCCCGTGCGCTGGAAGTCAGCGATCCATACCCGCAACCGTCCGCCGCGCCGCTGGTCGCGGAGACCGTCGCCTATCGCGTCGAGGCGGCCAGCGCCACGAACGTCGGGATCTTTGAGACCATGCTCGGGGCGGTGCTTGGGTTCTTCTTCGGGTAGTCCCGGCTAGACTGACGGGGCATGCCGGTGATCCTCGAAGCACACGACCTGGTCAAGCGCTATCCCCTCGGCGAAGGCTCGGTGGAGGCCCTGCGAGGCGCCTCCCTGGCGGTGGCCAGGGGCGAGTTCGTGGCGATCATGGGCAGCTCGGGCTCCGGGAAGTCGACCATCCTTCATCTGCTCGGTGGTCTCGACCGACCGACGAGTGGCCAGGTGATGATCGACGGCGTCAACATCAGCCAGCTTGACGACGAGCAGGCGACCCTGACCCGGCGTGCCAAGACCGGCTTCGTCTTCCAGTTCTTCAACCTCATTCCGACCTTGAACGTGACCGAGAACGTGGCGCTGCCGTTCCTGATCGCCGGCGATTCGGTGAACCAGCATCGTGTGCGGGTCGAGGAGCTGCTGCAGCTGGTCGGCCTCTCGGACAAGGCGGCCCATCGGCCTGACCAGCTCTCGGCCGGCGAGCAGCAGCGGGTCGCCCTGGCGCGCGCGCTGGCCACCGAGCCAGCCATCTTGTTGGCCGACGAGCCGACCGGCAACCTTGATTACACCACCGGAACCGAGATCCTGGACCTGCTCTGGGACTCCTGCGACCGGCTCGGCCAGACGATCGTGCTGGTCACCCACGACGCGCGTGCCGCGGCGTACGCCGACCGCGTGCTGGTCGTGCGCGACGGTGTCATCCGCGACGAGATCGCGCTGGGACGCCGAGCTGACCACGAGGCGCGGCCGCTGATCGTCCGCCTGTCCGCCCTGGGTCTATAGCCCGATGCGCCTGGCGGCCCTGGGTTGGCGCAGCCTCGCCGCTCGGCGCCTCCGCACGACCCTGACGATCCTGGGCGTGGCGCTGGGCGTCGCGCTCGTGACCGCCACCCTGATCGCCAACCAGGCCGCCAGTGAGACGGTGCGCCGCGCCGCCGCCGAGCTGTTCGGAAAGGCGGAGCTGCGGGTGCGGGCCTTTGACTCGGCCGGTTTCACCCCGCGCGCCATCACGACCCTGCGTCGGCTGCCCGGCGTGAAGGCCGCTGCGCCGGTCGGGGAGCGCCACCTGACCGTCTCGACCCTGCCTGACCCCGACCCACAGCGGGAGCACGTCTTCAACCTCCTGGTGCTCGGTGTCGACCCGGAGGATGAGGCACAGGTCCGCACGTATGGTCTCGAGGCGGGAGCCATGCTGTCGGCGACCAGTCCGAGGGACGCCCTGGTGAATGGGGTCTGGGCTCGGCAATATGGGCTGGGCGTCGGCGATCAACTGATCCTGACCGGGCATCGGCTCGAGGTGCAGCCGCTGCGCATCGTGGGCCTGCTCGCTGACGTCGGCTTCGGATCGCTGGCGCAGGGGAGCGTGCTGGTCATGAATCGGAGCGCGCTCGACGCAGCCTTCGAG
Source organism: Chloroflexota bacterium (assembly GCA_043738415.1). Taxonomy (GTDB): domain Bacteria; phylum Chloroflexota; class Limnocylindria; order QHBO01; family QHBO01; genus CF-167. Next base: position 2,546 of record JAYUGK010000007.1, read on the forward strand.
GTCCCCGCGCCGGTGACCTCCGTGGACCTCGTCCTGGTGGCGGGGCACGAGGAGAATGTCCAGGCCGCGCTCGACAGCCAGATGAGCGAACCGTTCATCGTCGAGAAGGTGGCCGACGCGGAGCTGCAGCTGAGTCGGGCCCAGTCCGGCTTTGCCGGCATCGCCTTCCTGTTCGCGCTGGTCGCGCTCGTGGTCGGCGCCTTCCTGGTGGCCAAT
>JAYUGK010000008.1:0-2753 GCA_043738415.1 Chloroflexota bacterium
GTCGAGACGGTGCGAATGTTGCTGCAGGAAGGGCGCCTGGAACTGCACGACGGTGTGTACCGGCCTGTCGGCGACTTGAGCACCCTGGCCGTGCCCGCCACGCTGCAGGCGCTGATCGCCGCGCGGCTCGACGCACTGGATGGGGCCGATCGAGCCCTACTGCAAAAGGCAGCGGTGCTTGGCCAGACGTTCACGCTCAAGGGATTGACGGCGATCACCGGGGAGGGCGCTGATCTCGAGCCGCGGCTCCTCACCCTCGTGCGCAAGGAGCTGCTTACGCTCGATACGGATCCTCGTTCCCCCGAGCGCGGCCAGTACGGTTTCGTGCAGGCGCTGGTGCGCGATGTTGCCTATAGCACCTTGACCAAACGGGATCGCAAGGTGCTGCACCTGGCGGCCGGCGTGCACTTCGAGTCGCTCCAGGACGACGAAATCGTCGACGCCACCGCGTCGCACTACCTCGACGCCTATCGCAGCGCCCCCGACGACCCCGATGCCGACCAGATCCGGACGCACACGGCCGAACTGCTCCAGCGCGCGGCCGAGCGGGCTGCGGGGCTGGGTTCCAACGAGCAGGCTGTCCGTTTCCTGGAGCTGGCGCTGGAGATCACGACCGATTCCGAGGACCAGTCCCCGCTCCTGCAGCGGGCCGGCGCCGCAGCCACCGCGGCGGGTCGCTACGAGATCGCGGAGAAGTACCTCCGCAGATCGCTCGAAGCGGCAAAGACCATGGGCCATCGATCCGCGGAGGGGCGAGCGCTCGCCAGCCTTGGGTTCGTTCTCGCGTCGGCGGGGCAGCCGGCCACGGCAATCTCGACCATCCTCGCCGCCCTCGACGACCTGGGCGAGCTGGGCGATGACCCAGCCATGGTTGCCGTCTGGTCGGCGTTGGCGCGGGCCTACATGATGCACGGCGATCACCTGCAGGCGATCGAGTGGGCCGACCGTGGGCTGCCGACCGCCGAGCGCCTCGATATGATCCCTGAGATCGCCGACCTGCTCATCACGCGCGCGACCTCACTCGGTTCGCTGGGCCGAGTTCGAGAGGGCGTCGCCGGATTGAAGGGCGCCATCGACCTGGCCGAGGCATACGGATTGGCCTTTGCCATGGCTCGAGCACGCACCAACCTCAGCGGCGCGCTCTTCCTGGAGGACCCGCGCAGCGGCTGGGAGACCGGCAAGGTCGGCTTCGAGCAGGCCAAGCGCGAAGGACGTCGCGATCTGATGACGATTCTCGGCATGAATGCCGTCGGCAATGCGGTGAAGATCGGCAATTGGGACGACGCGCAGCGAATGGTGGCCGAGCTGGAAGCGATCGAGCTCGATCCCACTGACCGCTACCTCCTGCAGGGCACCCGCCTGATGATGGAGGCGCTGTTGGGGCGCCCGTACGAGGAGGCGCTGGACGGCCTGCGCGTGTTCGCCCGCACCAGCGACGAGCCCGGCATCGTGGGGCAGCTAGCCTCGGTCGAGGCCAGCCTGGGGCTCATCTCCGGAGCCTACGACGACGCCCATGCGGCGGCGCTGCGGTCGGTCTCGATCAACATCGGCGCGGCGGCGGACGACCTGCCGGTGGCGGCGCGCGCGGCACTCTGGGCAGGCCGGCCGGACCTCGCTCGCGAAGCCGCCGACCGTCTGCGCGCACTCGGAAGCCACGGTCGAGCGCTCAACGCAAGCCTGCGCAGCATCGATGCGAGCCTGGCCGCGGCGGACGGCCGGGCCGACGAGGCGGCGGCCGGGTATCGGGACGCGATGCGCCAGTTGCGGGACCTCGAAGCCTGGTTCGACCTCGCCCTGTGCGAACTGGACTTTGTGCGGTTTGTCGGAGGCGAGAGTCCCGACGTCGAGGCCGCCGCCAGCGAAGCGCGCGAGATCTTCACCCGATTGGGGGCACCGGCGTTCGTGCGGCGCCTCGACCAGGCGGTCGGCCTGCCAGTCGGCTAGTCGAGCGGGACGCCATCTCGCGCGCCGTGCGCCCCCGACGACGCTCAGCGTACGTAACGGCCAAGCAAGTACCTCGGCGGCCCCCTTGTCTTGGCCGAGATTTGCGCTGAGCGTGCCTGGCAGCGAAGAAGCCGCGCGTCCGTGCGCGCAAACGGGGATCCGAGCGCACTTGGTTTGAGTCAACTTGGCCATTACGCACGCTCAGCGCAAACGCCCGCCGTCAGCCGTGGATCGGGGCGCCCCGGTCGCGCAGCGGGCCGCCGCCGCGACCGCGGGTAACGCCCAGGATCTCGGCCACGATGGCGTGCGCCACCTCTTCCGGCCCTTCCGCCCCGATATCCAGGCCGGCTGGCGCATGGAGGCGACTGATCGCATCGGGGCGCCCGATCTCCCGCAGCATCCGCTCCGTGCGGCCCCGCGGGCCGAGTACTCCCAGGTAGGAGAGACGAGCGTCGAGGAACGAGCGCAGGTAGGCGATGTCGCGCAGGTAGTTGTGGTTCATCAGGATCGCGGCGGTACGCTCGTCCGGCGCCAGGGCAGTAGCCGCCTCGGACGGATCCGCGGTGCTGAAGGCGACGGCACCCGGGAAGCGCTCCGGGGACAGCAACGCGCGACGCACGTCGGCCACGACCACACCCCATCCCAGTTCAGCGGCCTGGCGCACCAGCGGGATCGCGTCGTGGCCGGCGCCGCACACCAGCAGCCGGAGCGGCGGCAGGATCGGTTCGAAGAAGACGCGCTCGCCGTTGACCTCCACCATGCGTGAAGCGCCATCGCGCAGCGCCGCGGCAGCGGCGCCATCGGTCTCC
>JAYUGK010000009.1:0-20046 GCA_043738415.1 Chloroflexota bacterium
GGCTACGAAGCGATCCACATCTTTGAGAAGTGGGGCGCCCTCCTGCTGGGGGCGATGTTCGTCATCCTGTCCATCTCGATCGCTGGGCAGGCCGATACCAGCCTCGTCGATGGATTCAGCGGACTCGATCAGATCGGCGCATTCGTGTCGATGGTCGCCATCGTGGCCAGCTTCGTCCTTGCGTGGAGCCTCTACGCCTCGGACTATTCCCGCTACCTGCCGGTCTCGACCTCATCGAGAAAGGTCTTCTGGTACACGCTGGCTGGAATGGGACTGGCCTCGGCCTGGCTCGAGATCCTCGGACTCCTGGTGGCGACCCAGGCGACCGGCGGCGAGTCGAGCGACACCATCTACGCGGTGCTGGGCGGCAGCGGAGCGATCATGGCCAGCCTGGCAATGGTGGCGATTGTGATCGGAACCGTGGCGGTGAACGCCATGAACGACTACACCGGGTCCCTGTCGTTGCAGGCTGCCGGAGTCCGGATCAAGCGGATCTACTCGGCGGCGGCCGTGGCGGTACTGGGGTTCGGATTCACGCTGGTGCTCCAGAACAGCGGGGACTTCTCGCTGAACTTCTTCAATTTCCTACTGTTCATCAGCTACTGGATCTCGCCCTTCGTCGGTGTCGTCCTGGTGGACTGGTGGCTGCGGGGTCGAAAGGCCGATGCGCGCTCGATCGTCGACTACGCGCGTCTGCCCAGCGGAACCGTGGCGATCGTCGCCCTGGTCGTCGGATTCGCTGTGGGGATTCCGTTCCAGAACTCGTCGCTGGGCTACGAGTGGGGCGGACCGTTCAACTGGATAACCGCCAACTATCTGCACTACGCAGACCTCGCCTACTACGTCGGCGGGGCCGTGGCGGCGCTCATTTACTGGCTTGGTGCTCGCTCGAGCCTCAAGGCGAGCTAGGCGGGAGCTCTCACCCGAGAGACCGCGACCGATCTGGACCCCGGCGGCCAAGCCGCCGGGGTCCAGTCTCTTCCGAGGTTCAGTCCGCGCCGGTGAGGCGCGGCGGCTCGTGCACGACGGGAACCATGTCGAGCGTCGCGACGTGAGCGGCGATCTCCGCGGCGGTGGCGACCCACAGGCCATCGATCGCCTGTGCGCGCTCGATGAGCGTCTCCAAGGCAACGGCCCGGGATGCTCGGCCTGACACGAACGGGTGGTTGGTGAGCATGAACAGGCCGCCCTCGGCGACGAGCGCGTCGAGCTCCAGGCCCCATCGCGCGAGAACATCAGCCGGGCTGGCGATGACACCCGAGCCGGTGATCCCCGGCAGGTAGTTGTACGGCTCCCAGTCGTCCAGGCTCCAGTGCGCCGGCAGCTCGACGATGCTCGCGGCACCTGGTTCGGGACCCGTGGCCAGGCGGTACGGATAATCGGCGTCCATCAGGCCGCTGTCGTAGAGGAAGCCATGCCTGGCGAGCAGGGCGGGGTGCCGGTAGCTGAGCTCCCACATCGGCGCCCTGTAGCCGACCGGACGCACCCCGGCCACGCTGTCGAGCGCCTCGAGACCGCGCAGCAGGCGCGCCTCCTCGGTCGCCTCGTCGGTCGCGCTGCGCGCCCCTTCATGCAGATAGCCGTGGTGGCCGATCTCGTGGCCGGCGTCTCGAATGGCGCGGACCACCGCTGGCCAGCGCTCGGCGGTGTAGCCGGGCACGAAGAAGGTGGCCCGCAGGTTGCGGCGCTCGAGGATCCGGAGGATGCGCGGCACCCCGGTCCGCGGCCCGTAGGCCTGGTGGCTCATCACGTCGAGCCAGCCGGCTGCCTCGGGGTGCTCGAACAGGACCGGGCTTTCCGCGTCGACGTCGAAGGTGAAACAGGCGGCGGCGCGCACCCCATCGGGCCAGCGGAAGCCAGGCGGCAGCGGCGACCGCCAGTCGAGCGAGGGTTCGGTCATCGCGCCAGTCGGCGCAGGGCGACCAGGCTGAGCATCTCGTACGCGAGGTTCGCCGCCAGGGTCGCCGTCTGGCCCGCCGGGTCGTAGGCAGGGATCACCTCGACCACGTCGAAGCCGACGAAATCGATGTCGGTGAGCGCGCGGACCACCAGCAGCATGTCGTGCGCCGACGGACCGCCGGCCTCCGGGGTGCCCGTCCCCGGCGCGAAGGCAGGGTCGACCACGTCGATGTCGAAGCTGATGAAGGCCGGGCCGGCCCCGACCCGCTGGCGGATGCGGGCCGCCACCTCCGTCGGCCCGAGTCGGAAGATGTCCTCGGTGGTGAGGTACTCAAGCCCCAGCTCGGCACGCAGACCGGTCCAGTCAGCCGCGTCGTAGACCGAGCCGCGCAGGCCGACCTCGATCGAGCGCGCAACGTCGACCAGCCCCTCCTCGATCGCGCGCCGCATCCAGGTCCCGTGGTTGTACTTCTCCCCGAAGTAACTGTCCCAGGCATCGGTGTGAGAGTCGAAATCGATCACGGCCACCGGTCCCCGGGAGCGCATGGCCCGCAGGTGCGGGAGGGTGCAGGCGTGGTCGCCGCCGATGAGCAGGGGCACCACTCCGGCCTCGACGATCGGGGCGATCGCTGCCTCGATGGCCGCGTAGCTGCGCTCGGTGTAGCCGGGGACGATGGCCACGTCACCGAAGTCAACGCACGACAGCACGTCGAACGGCTTGACGTCCAGGTTGGTGTTGTACGGACGCAGCATGACGCTTGCCGCACGGACCGCGTTGGGACCGAATCGACCGCCGACCCGGTAGGTCACCCCGGTATCGAACGGCACACCGACCACGGCGAGGTCCACGCCATCGAGGTCCTGGACGTAGGGGAGGCGGGCAAACGTGGACGGACCCGTGAAGCGGGGGCTTTTGAGCGAGTCCTCGGGCTGATAGCGCGGCGCCACGCGCTGAGTCTAGCCAGGCGCACGTGGGCCGGGACCTCCCAGTCGACCGAAGCGCCCTTGCGGGGGAGCCCGGAGCTAACGGATCAGCTCGGCCTTCTTGGCTTCGAACTGCGCATCGCTGAGCACTCCGGCAGCGTGCAGGTGCTGAAGGGCCTGGAGCGCCGCCGTGTTCGTTCGGTCACCTGCGGCATCCGGGCCGACTGCGGTCACAGGCGCTTGAGCGGGCGGATCCGCGACGTCCCCGAACGCCTGCTCGACGGGCCGATCATTGGGCTCATGCGACGCAACCACAGGCTCGTCCTGCGGCACGTCGGCCCCAAGAATTCCAGGGAATTCATCCTCGAGCGCGCTGGCGACGTCACTGAACAGGTCCACCGGATCGTAGTGCTCCGCCACGTCGTCCGGCGACATGAGCGACTGCCAGCCGGCGGCATCGTCGTTCAGCACCTGCCCCTCGAACTGGCCGCGCGGAGTGAGACTCAGTTGCTCATCGTCCGAATCCTCGACGAGGAGCCCGCCGATCTCGGCGGCGAGGGCCGCGGCGTCCGTCTCAAAGGCCCGCACCAGCGCTGCTGCGGAGGCGTGGCTGCGCGCCGCGTATTCCCGGGCGAGGAGGTGGAGCTGTTGTGCAGCTCTCCGTCGCGGATCGGCCTGTTCTGAATCCACGACGTGCTCCTTGAGCGGAGGCGACGATTGGTGCCAGGTTCATCAGCAGGTCTGATCATGGAGCCGAAGGAGGGATTCGAACCCTCGACCGACGGTTTACGAAACCGTTGCTCTACCACTGAGCTACTTCGGCCGGATTCAGCCAGGGCCGGAGTCTACCAGTGACCCCTCTCGGTGTCACCGGAGCTACTCCGGCGGCAGGGCGCCGTGAAGGAGCTGAGCCCGCCACGCGGCGGGATCTGACGGAATCCCACGCCCAACCCCGGCGCGGGTCTTGCCGGCCGGCTGCGGCGAGTGAGTGATCACCTCGCGGTAATACACGCACACGTCGCTGAGCGGGCAGGCCTCGCAGGCCGGTCGTCGAGCGTGGCACACCTCCCGGCCGTGCCGGATCAGCTCCACGTGAAACGGGTAGACCTCATGAGGCCGCAGCGCCTCTTCGAGAATGTCGTGCGCCCGCACCACGTTGGTCCCCGACGGCAGGAGTCCCAGCCGCGTGGCGACTCGGAAGACATGGGTGTCGACCGGGAGCGCGGGCCTGCCGAAGGTGAACAGCAGCACGATGGCGGCCGTCTTTGGGCCGATGCCCGGCAGCCCGCCGAGCCAGGCCTTTGCCTCGGCAAGCGGCAAGGAGGCCAGAAACGAGAGGTCGAAGGGCGCATCGGCGGTCGCTTCGCGGACCTCGGCCAGGACCGATTGGATGCGCGGCGCCTTGACGTTGGCCAGGCCGCCGGGCCGAATGACATCCACCAGTTCATCGGTCGGCGCGGCCAGCACCGCATCCCACGTTGCGTAGCTGGCTCGCAGTCGATCGAACGCGCGCGCCGAGTTGGTGTCCGACGTGTTCTGCGAGAGGATCGTCAGGACCAGTTCGGCGGTGGCGTCCAGCCGGGGTGAACTCCAGCTCGGATGGTCGTACCGCTCACCGAGCCGATCGAGCACAACCGCTACACGATCCAGGCGGCGGCGACGGTCAGCCGCCAACCTCTGGCGGCTCAGTCCTGGCGCGGGGCTCATCGGTTCCGGGCAATCAGGAACGGTCGTAGAGCTTGAGCTGGCCCTCTTCGACTTCGGCTCCCACTTCGGCGCGGATCTGGTCCCAGGCAGCCAGGTCCCACTCGCCGACGAAGGTGATGGCGGTCCCCTCCTTGCCTGCGCGCGCCGTGCGCCCGACCCGGTGCACGTAGGTATCGGCGTCTTCGGGGATGTCGTAGCTGACCACGTACGGCAGATCGGCGATGTCCAGGCCACGCGAGGCAACGTTGGTTGCCACCAGGTACTGGATCTTGCCAGCCTTGAAGGCAGCGAGGGTGTGGTCGCGCTCGCGCTGCGAGAGGCCGCCATGCAGCGCCGCAACGTTCTTGCCGCGACGAGCCAGGGTTGCGGCGAGCCGATCGACCCCGATCTGGGTGTGGCGGAAGACCAGCAGCCGATCAAACCCGAACTCCGAGGTCAGCTCGAGCAGCGCGGCGACCTTGTCCTGCTCGGCGACGAAGTAGACCAGCTGGCGAACCGTCTCGACCGTCCGCATCTCCGGCCGAACCACGATCTGCTCTGCCTGCTTGTCCATGAACCGATCGCAGATGCGCAGGATGGCGTACGGCATGGTGGCGGAGAAGAGGGCCGTCTGGCGCTGTCGCGGACAGCGGGCCAGGATCGTCTCGACATCGACGATGAAGCCCATATCGAGCATGCGATCGGCCTCGTCGAGGATGACGGTCTGCACTCGATCGAGGCGGAGCTCGCCGCGGCGGATCAGGTCCAGCACGCGCCCCGGCGTGCCCACCACGACCTGCGCGCCTTTGTGCAGCGCGGTCACCTGGCGATCCATGCTCGAGCCGCCGTAGATGGCCACCACCGCCACGTTACGGAAGACGCCCAGGCGGCGGATCTCCTCGGTCACCTGTACGCACAGCTCGCGGGTCGGGGTCAGCACCAGCGCCTGGACGAAATGGGCCGCGGGATCCACCTTCTCGATGATGGGGATTCCGAACGCGGCGGTCTTGCCGGTGCCGGTCTGGGCCTGGCCGATCAGGTCTCGTCCGGCGCGCAGCGGACCGATGGCGCGCGCCTGCACCTCCGTCGGGCTGGTGAAGCCCATCTTCTCGATGGCGCGGGCGATGGTGACGGGAAGCTCGATCTCGCCAAACCGATGCGAACGCTGCGCTGCCAGGACGGCGGCCATGAGGGGCGAGGCTGCGAGATCGTCGTCGGGGGTGTCGCCGTTGATGGCTGGCTGGGCGGGCGTCGGGGTCGCTCGACGCGGCGTGCGTGCACGCCGCGGAGCGGCTGGGGATTCAGTCTCTGGCAAACGGGGCTCCAAACGGGAGGGTGGGTCGAGTTCGATCGTACCACGACTCCGCTTGACGAGGCTCGGCCCTCTATCTGATACTCAGTATCAGCTGATGCCGCTCACCGCCGTCCTTGTCTCCGCCGGCGCCTTCCTTTCCGCCTTCGTCGGCGGGATGGTGGCGCTGCGCGCGGCCCGGTCGGTCGGTATGATCATCGCGGTGGGAGCCGGCATCCGGATCGGCGCCGCCTACTTCGACCTGATCCCCGAATCGGTCCATCACCTCGGCGGGTCGGTGGATGCGGCGATGATCTTCACCGCGGTGGGCTTCCTGGCCTTCTACGCGGTTGAGAAGCTCACAACGCTGCATGTCGGCCACGAGACCGCCGCCGAACTCGACCACGACTCGGCGGAGCACCGTCACGTTGGAATCATCGGCGCGTCGGGGATGAGCCTGCATTCGTTCCTCGATGGGGTGGCGCTGGCAGCAGCCCTGGCGGTGGGTGGCGGGCTGGGGGTGGTCATTGCTTCGGTCGTGATCATCCACCGCTTCAGCGACGGGATCGGCATCGTGAGCCTGTTGATGGCCGCTCACACGCCACGCGCCACGGCGGTGCGCTGGGTGACCGTGGTGGCGATCGCGCCGGTGCTGGGCGTGCTGCTGGGCCAGGTGCTGCGCATCCCCGACGCCACGCTTGGCGCGATGCTGGCGATCTTCGCCGGCTTCTTCCTGTATATCGGCGCGGCCGAGCTGCTTCCGGAGGCGCATCGCTCGAATCGGTCGCGCTGGATCGTGGGCGCCACGCTGCTCGGCGTCGTCGGCATCTACCTCTTCTCGGTCTTTGCCGGCGCCGTGGGGAGTCCTCTGTGAGCGCCTCAGCCGACCGGCTGCGAGCCTCCGGCGAGCGGGTGACGCCGCAGCGGGTGCTGGTTGCCGACGTGCTCGCCTCGGCCGGCCAACAGCTGACCGCCGGCGAGCTGTGGGACCGCGTCCGGCGGCGCGCGCCGGGAATCGGACGGGCGACCGTGTTTCGATCGCTTGAGACCCTGGTCGGCGCCGGGGTCGCGCGTCGACTCGAGAACGAGGGTCACGTCTCCGGCTACGTGGCCTGCCAGCCGGCGCATCACCATCACCTGGTCTGTGGGGTGTGCGGGGCGGTCGAGGAGATCGGCGAGGGGTACATCCAACCGGTCGCGGAGCGCGTCGCGGTCGAGCGAGGATTCGTGATCGACGACGCGCGCCTCGACTTCTACGGCAGTTGCGCGGGCTGCGCCGCGGTCAACGGCTAGGGCGCCACTCCATCGGTCCTCGGCGACCGGGCGTAGCCGGTCGGATGGGTCAAGCGCCAGGCCCAGGCATCGGCCAGCATCTGCTCGAGCTTGGAGTGCTCCGGGTGCCAGCCCAGTTCGCGACGAGCACGTCGCGATGAGGCAACCAGCACCGGCGGATCGCCCATCCGCCGCTTGACGACGCGGGCGGGGATGGCGCGACCGGTGACCTTGCGGGCCGCCTCGACGACCTCACGCACGCTGAAACCGGCTGCCGAACCGAGGTTGTAGACCTCGAAGCTCGAGTCGCCCTCGCCGGTCGCCTCCAGGGCGAGGAGATGAGCGGCGGCCAGGTCGCGCACGTGGATGAAGTCGCGGATGCAGGTGCCGTCGGGCGTCGGATAGTCCTGGCCAAAGATCTGTACGTGGGTCGCATCGCCTGCCGCCACGCGCAGCACAAGCGGCATGAGGTGCGTCTCCGGCTCGTGGTCCTCCCCGTTGCGTTCCGTGGCGCCGGCCACGTTGAAGTAGCGCAGGCTGATCGCCCGGAAGTCGTGGCTGGCCGCAAACCAGCGCATGGCGCCCTCGAAGGCCAGCTTGGTGGCACCGTATGGGTTGATCGGCTCCGTGCGGTCGGCCTCGGCGATCGGCACGCGCCTCGGTTCGCCGTAGACCGCGGCAGTCGATGAGAAGACGATGCGGTTGACCCCCGATGAGCGCATCGCCTCCAGCAGTGTGACCCCACCGGCCACGTTGTTGCGGTAGTAGAGCCCCGGATCGGCCATGCTCTCGCCAACCAGCGACTTGGCGGCGCAATGCAGGACCGCTTCGATCTTCTCCTCCCGAAACAGGCGCTCCAGCCGCGGCCGGTCTTCGATCGAGCCGCGCCAGAGGCGGGCCGGCTTGACCACCGCCGAGGCATGTCCCGTTGAGAGGTCGTCGTAGACGGTCACCTCGTGGCCTGCCTCGACGAAGGTCTCAACGCTGGTCGAACCCACATAGCCGGCACCGCCGACGACCAGGATCCGCAACTCTGACCTCCTCTCGTGTCGCCTAGCCGACTGCGGCTCGCCGCGGCGGAGCGTCACCGCCGCCAGGCTCGATCGGCAGCGCGGCGCGCGCGGCGCCCGCCAGCTGATCGCTGAAGACGGTGGAGATCCAGGTGGCCCCGCCGGCAACAACCCCCAGCAACTCGTCGACCTCCGCGAAGCGCGCCGCCGCCTTCACCTCGAGGCGTGGACCGAGGCTGTGGCGTAAGAGCCGGACGTGGGCAATGGCTTCGGAGGGCAGGGCGTCGCCGCTCGAGCCGACCACGTGGTCCGCGCCGGCGCGTTCGGCCAGCCGGCAGGCTCTGCGGACCAGCTCTTCGGGCAGCAGGGAGGCCTCGATCACGACCCCGGCGGTGGCCAGCGCAGCGTGCGCCATCTCGACCACCGAGCGAAGGTCGTGCAGCACCGCCTCGTCCTCTCCAGAGAGGAGGGCGCCGGCGTTCAGGACGCAGTCAAGATTGACGGCACCGTGCTCCAGCGAACGCGACGCTTCGTAGGCCTTCACCGCGCCGATCTGGCCACCGTGGTCGCCGCCGATGATCGTCCCCAGGCGAACGGGCGATCGCCCCAGCAGGCGCCGAGCCGGCTTGACCAACCAGGGGCTGACGACCAACCCGGACAGGTCGTGCTCAATGGCGAGGGCCAGGGCCTGGTCGAGGTCGGCCAGCGAGTCGGTCGGCAGGGTCAGCCGATGCTCGAGGCGCGCGGAGAGGCGCGCAAGGGCGGTCATCGCTGGGTTGGGATCCTCCGCTCCAGGTCGATCGGCGCGTGGGCACGCACTCCGGACCGCCGATTGTAGCAGTGCCCTAAAAGGGATCCGTCGAGGCCCAGTCGCGTGCGAGGGCGAGCAGGGCTGTGCGCTCGTTCAGCGACGGGTCCTCCAGGACAGCCTCGAGCAACCGCGACAGGAGCCGGCCGATGCCAGGTCCGGGTGAGATGCCGAGCTGATCAGCCAGAATGTGGCCATTGACCGCGAGCTGGCGCATATCGAGCGGATCCGCCGCCACCGTCGCGAACGCGCGAGCCGCCAGCTCGGCCGACCCACCCTTGAGCGGCTCTGTAACGCCCGAAGCGACATCGTCGGCTGCGCGAAGCGCGAACAGATCGTCGAGCAGGTCGGCCCCGACCCGCCGGACAAAGCGGCGCACCGCCGCATCGGTCCATTCAGGGCTGTAGGCGAACATGTGCTGACGAACCAGGCGCGCAATTCGGACGATCTCGCTGCGCGGAAAGCGAAGCCGCTGGAGGAGCGCCTCGGCAAGGTCACCTCCAACCGTATCGTGGCCGATGAAGTGGCCATCGGCCAGCGTGCCGGCCTTGCCAAGGTCGTGCAGCAGGCCGGCAAGCCGCAGCGTCGGGTCGGTGGCCGGCAGCGCATCCAGCGCCCGCAGCGAGTGGTCGAGCGCGTCCCCCGGAAGCGTCTTGGCCTGCGGCACCCCGCGCAGCGCGGCCAGCTCCGGCACGAGGACGACCAGCAGACCCAGCTGCTCCATGAGCGCGAAGGCCCGTGACGGTGGGGTGGGGCCCGTCAGGATGCGCAGCAGCTCGCCGCGCAGCCGCTCGCCCGACAGCGTGGCGACCAGGCCGGCGTGCCGCCGGATCGCCGTTTCGGTGGGCGGATCGATGCGCAGATCGAAGCGGGTCGCAAAGCGAACCGCGCGGACCAGCCGCAGGGCGTCCTCCACGAAGCGAGCGTCGGGATCGCCGACAGCTCGGAGGAGGCCGTGGCGGAGGTCATTGGCGCCGCCGAACGGGTCAACCAGGAGGCCGATCTCGCCCGGTTCCGGCGGCAGCCAGGCGATGGCATTCATGGTGAAGTCGCGCCGCGCCAGGTCGTCGATCAGGGAGCGACCCCAGCGGACGTGGTCGGGGCGCCGCCGGTCGCGATAGCTGCCCTCGATCCGATACGTGGTCACCTCGATCCCGCGCTCACCGCCGGGGATCATCACCGTGACGGTGCCGAAGGGGTTCTGCCACGTCGATCCGGGAAAGCGCGCCGCAACGATCTCCGGCGGCGCGGAGGTGGCCACGTCCCAGTCGGCAGGCGTGTCGCCGCGGAGGAGGTCACGCACGCAGCCTCCGACCAGGGCCGCCTCCTCGCCCACCTCGGCCAGGCCGGCGAGCACCGCAGCGACCGGCGCCGGAAGCGTGACATCGAGCCGATCTCCGTCAGGCATCGGTCCGCCTGCTGCAGCCCAGGCTAGGCGCTGGGAGCGGCTGAGTCGCTCAGGAAGAGGTAGGTACGCCAGGCGTCGTTCTGTTCGTCAGCGAGGTAGCTGCCGTACAGGTAGCGCACGTCGGCCCGGGGGGCGCGTGGCTCCCGACGCAGCGTGATTCGGGCCTCGGCCAGCGTCTTGCTGCCTTTGCGGTGGTTGCAGTTGCGGCAGGCCGCCACCAGGTTCTCCCACTCGTGACGGCCGCCGCGATGGCGCGGCATGACGTGGTCGATGGTCAGGTCGCGACTCACCGCGCCGCAGTACTGGCAGGTATGCGCGTCACGGGCGAAGACCTCGCGACGACTGAGCTTCACGCGCGGCCGGGGGCGGCGCACCAGGTAGACCAGCCGGATCACCGATGGAGCGGCAATGGCCAGGGTTGGCGTGTGGATGACCTGGTGGTTGCGCTCGAGCAGCTCGGCCTTCTCCGCGCCGAGCAACGTGAAGGCGCGCCTGATGTCGCAGACGTTGAGCGGCTCGTAATTCTGGTTGAGGACCAGCACCGGTGCGTTGAACAATCCGCGCCTCCGTGGCGCGGATGATAGCAAGGCGTGCGTCCGCGGTCCGCAGCGGCAAGATCGAGCCCATTGGGCCCTGCCGATGCCGCGAGTACAATGGACGCCCGGGGCCGGCGCGCGAGCGCCGCCATCGGTCCAAGCACGAAATCAACGCGAAGAGGCTGTATGGCCATCATCGAGACCAGTACCTGGGCGACCAAGGTCGGGCTTGCCCGCATGCTTTCCGGCGGCGTGATCATGGACGTGGTGACCGCCGAACACGCGAAGATCGCGGAGGCGGCGGGCGCTGTGGCGGTGATGGCCCTTGAGCGCGTGCCGAGCGACATTCGCAAGTTCGGCGGCGTGGCCCGAATGAGCGACCCGAAGCTGATCGAGGAGATCAAGGCCGCGGTCAGCATCCCGGTGATGGCCAAGTGCCGGATCGGGCATATCGCCGAGGCGCAGATCCTTCAGCAGCTGGAGGTCGACTTCATCGACGAGTCGGAGGTGCTGACCCCCGCCGACGAAGAGCACCACATCGACAAGACGCAGTTCCGCGTCCCGTTCGTGTGCGGTTGCCGCGACCTCGGAGAGGCGCTGCGGCGGATCGGCGAAGGGGCGGCCCTGATCCGGACCAAGGGCGAGGCGGGCACCGGGAATATCGTCGAGGCGGTGCGCCACATGCGGGCGGTCATGAGGGGGATCCGCGATCTTTCCGGGATGCGCGAAGACGAGTTGTACGCCGCGGCCAAGGAACTGCGCGCCCCGCTCGACGTCGTGCGCCAGACGGCCGCCCTGGGTGAGCTCCCGGTGCCGAACTTCAGCGCCGGTGGCGTGGCGACGCCGGCCGACGCCAGCCTCATGCGCCAGCTCGGCGCACAGTCGGTCTTCGTGGGAAGCGGGATCTTCAAGGCGGAACACCCCGAGCAGGTCGCCCGGGCGATCGTGATGGCTACCACGCACTACGACAACGCCGAGATCCTGGTCGAGGTGAGCACCGGGTTGGGCGAGCCGATGCATGGGTTGGAGCTTTCCGACATCCCGCCGGAGGAACGCCTGGCCGTTCGCGGCTGGTAGCGGGAGCGAACCGATGGCGCAGCCTGCGCCCGCGGCGACTGTCGGGCCGGCCTCACGGCGGCGTCAGCGTCGGGTTGGGATCCTGGCCCTGCAGGGCGACGTCCGCGAGCACGTGAGCGCCATCCGGGAGCTTGGCGCCGAGCCGGTCGAAGTGCGTCTTCCACGGGACCTGGTCGGCCTCGACGCCCTGATCCTGCCCGGCGGGGAGTCGACCACCATGCGCACATTGATCGAGCTGTACGGCCTGCGCGAACCGATCCTCGCCCTTGCGCGCGGCGGCGCGCCGCTGTACGGCACCTGCGCCGGGCTGATCCTGCTGGCGGAACGAATCCTGGACGGCGGCGAGCCCGTGCTGCCGCTGCTCGACGTGGCGGTGCGGCGCAACGGCTATGGACGGCAGCTCGACTCGTTCGAGGCCGACCTGTCGGTCCCCTCAATGGGCGACGAGCCTTTCCACGGCGTTTTCATCCGGGCTCCGGTGGTAAGCGAGGTGGGACCCGCGGTCGAGGTGCTCGCCCGGGATCAGGACGGCCACCCGGTTGCGGTGCGCCAGGGCAAGGTGCTGGCCACCGCCTTTCACCCCGAGCTGACCCCAGACCGGCGCCTGCACCAGTTGCTGCTGGAGATGATCGAGTCGTGAGCGGCGCCGGTGGCGTGATCCGCCCCGCGCGCCTGGGCGATCGGCCGGCACTGGTTGATCTGTCCCGCAGCGTGCACGGCGCGACCGACGCGCATCGGCGCTCGCTTGGCGTACCCGCGCCCTCGACCGCGCTGCCGCGCATCAGTCTCGGGGCGTTGATTCCGTCCTGGCTCCCCCTGCGCTCACCATCGGTGCACCTCGTGGCCGAGGCTGACGGGCAGTTGGTCGGCAGCTGCCGGGCGATCGCGGAGCCGCATCGCGAGGACTGGGTCATCATCGAGCTGGACGCGGCCGACCGACCGCTGGCGGCAGAAGTCCGCTGGGCTCTGCTGCAGGCCCTGATCGATGAGGCGACGCAGCACAACATGGCGCGCATCCATGCCGCGTGCAGCGACGTGCCCGAAAACATGGAGCTCTTTGGGCAGCTTGGCTTCACCGCCTACGCCGAGGAGGAGATCTGGTACAGGCCGGCCGAGGCCGCTCCACCGGCTCGCTCCTGGTTGCGGGCCAGGATGCCGGGCGGAGGGGCGCCGGGCGCACCGACCAACGGTCCGACCGATGATGCCGCGGCCATGCAGGAGGTGGGCCCGCCCGACGCCTGGCACCTCTTCGACCTGTGGACGCACACCACCCCACCGGCGATCGCCCGGCTGGAGGGCTACGGAGCCACCGACTGGGAGCCGGTCGGGCACGAAGGGGTCGTGCCGCGCAGCAGCCTCAACCCTCTGCTGCACTTCAGCTCAGTGAACGCATGGCTGCTGCCCGACGGGGAGCGGGCTGCGGGATTCGCCCAGCACGGCGCCTGCCGCGAGGGACCTCACTACCTGCGCTTCCTGATCCGCGACGGCATCGATGGGCTGGCCTTCCTGCGAGCTGCGCTGGCGGCAGCCGGCAGCGACGCCGCCGCCGCGGGGATCCTGTCACCGGTGCGAACATACGAGGCGACCGCGCGGCAGGCCGCGATCGACGTGGGTTTCGAGCCGGTCGGGCGAGTAACGATGCTCGTCCGCGAGGTGCGAGCAGCAGCCCGCCAGGCGGCCATGGTGCCGGCAACCTGATCAGATCAGAGCCGAGTGGAGGCGTAAGAGGAGCAGCGTGACCCGCAGAGAGACAACGGACGACCTGGAGGCCCTGATGGAGGCACTCCCCCCGGAGATCGTGGCACGCCTGCGTACGTTCAAGAGCCGTGCCGATCTGCTGGAGGTCGTGCTCGACCTTGGACGACGCCCCGAGGCGCGCTTTACGCACGGCGAGGAGGAGCTTCTTGATCGGGAGGTGGGCGAGGCGGAGATCGCCCACGTGATCGGCCATATCGGCGCCTTCGGTGGCGACAACCGCGCGGGGATCGAGCGCACGCTGCACCGGATCAGCGCCATCCGCAACCGTGCGGGCAAGGTGGTGGGACTGACCTGCCGGATCGGGCGGGCCGTCTTCGGGACGATCGACATCATCCGCGACTTCATCGACGGCGGGCAGAGCGTGCTGCTGCTCGGACGCCCGGGGATCGGCAAGACGACGATGCTGCGCGAGGTGGCGCGCGTCCTGGCCGACGACCTGGGCAAGCGGGTGATCGTGGTCGACACCAGCAACGAGATCGCAGGTGACGGCGACATTCCGCATCCGGGGATCGGCGGAGCACGCCGCATGCAGGTGCGCACCCCCAGCGAGCAGCACGCGGTGATGATCGAGGCGGTCGAGAACCACATGCCCGAGGTGATCGTCATCGACGAGATCGGGACCGAGCTCGAGGCGGTCGCCGCGCGCACCATCGCCGAGCGTGGCGTGCAGCTGGTCGGCACCGCGCACGGCAACACGCTCGACAACCTGATGCTCAACCCGACCCTCTCCGACCTGCTGGGCGGCATCCAGACGGTGACCCTGGGCGACGAGGAGGCCCGACGCCGCGGAACCCAGAAGACGGTCCTGGAAAGGAAGGCGCCGCCAACCTTCGACGTGGTGGTCGAGATCGTGGAGCGGGACAGCGTGATCGTGCACCACAACGTGGCCGAGACGGTCGACGCCATCCTGCGCGGACACATGGTCCCGCCCGAGGCGCGGCGGCGCGATGAGGCCGGCGAGGTGCATGCCTCGACCAAGTACGACTACAAGATCAGCGAGACGACCTCCGGCAATCCCGCCTTCGCTCCAATTGAGCCGGCCGGCGGATTCGGCTCCTTCGGGCGTGGGCGTGGCGGTGGTGCGTTGAGCCTTCGGCCGCTCCCCGGCCGCGGCCCGGCGCGAGAATCCGGGCGGGGGCAGCGGGCGATGCCCGGCGAGCGACTCACCGGCGAACGATTCGAGCCCTCGGAAGCCTCCGACCCGCGCCGCCATCTCGAGCAGGCATTCCTCGATTCGAGCGGGGCGAGCGAGCGGGGCGGCAACGATGGGGAGCCCGTCGGGCGTCACGGCGGGGCGGGCGGGCGGGCGAGGCACCCGATCGCCCTCTTCGGCTTCGGAGTCAGTCGCAAGCGGCTCGAGCAATCGATCCGCGAACTCGGAGTGCCCGTCACCGTGGCCCGCGAGCTTGTCGAGGCGGACGCTGTCGTGACCCTGCGCAATTACTACCGTCGCAAACCGAGCGCCCTCCGCGAGGCGGAGGCGGGCGGGATCCCGATCTACGTGCTGAAGACCAACACGGTTCTGCAGATGCAGAACATGCTCGCCAGCCTGTTCGACCTCGAGGCCGATCCATCCGAGGCGGCCCTGCGCGAAACGGCCGAGGCAATCGGCCTGGTGCAGTCCTCCGGCCGGCCGACGGAACTGGCTCCGCAGAACGCCTACGTGCGGCGACTGCAGCACCAGCTGGCCGAGCGAAGCAGCCTGATGTCGCGCTCGCGCGGCACCGAACCGAACCGCCGGGTCGAGCTGCTCCCGGACCAGGGGCGAGCGTGGCGGTAGGCCCGTGAGCGGCGCGGCGCGGCGCGGCCGCTTCATCACGCTCGAGGGACCCGAAGGCAGCGGCAAGACGACCGCAGCCCGGCACTTGGCTGAATGGCTGCGCTCGCGCGGTGAGGAGGTGCTGGTGACCGGCGAGCCGGGAGGGACTCCGCTGGGCGAGGAGGTGCGACGCCTGGTGCTCCACTCGCGCAGCGTCAGCGACGACCTCGACCCGCGGGCCGATGCCCTGCTCTTCGCCGCGGCGCGTGCCCAGCACACGGCCCGGGTGATCCTGCCTGCCCTGGACCGCGGCGAGCATGTCGTCTGCGCACGCTACCTGGACTCATCACTGGTCTACCAGGGCGCCGGCTACGGGATCGACGCCGCGGAGATCCGCCGGCTCCAGCGCTTCGCGACCTACGACACCCTGCCCGACCTGACCATCCTGGTCGACGTGCCGGTGGAGGTCGGCCTCGCGCGCAAGCGTCACGGCCAGTGGAACCGCTTCGAGGACACGGAAGGCGTGGCTTTCTTCGAAACGGTGCGCCGCGCCTACCGGGAGCTGGCTGCGGCCGAGCCCGAGCGCTACCGCGTGGTCGATGGCTCAGGCAGCGTTGCCGAGACCGACGACCAGATCCGGAAGGCCGTGGAAAAGCTTTGACACGCCGGACGTGTGGCCTGCGGTGGCTCCCCTGCGGCATAATCGGCCCAGACGGTTTCCATGCCCCGACCGCCCGGTCGCCAAGGAGCCAGCGCAGATGAAGCTCGTCACCGCCATCGTGCACAGCGAGGATGCCGGCAACCTCGTCGACGCCCTCCTTGAAAAGGAGTACCGAGCCACCCGGCTGCAGTCATCCGGCGGGTTCCTGAAACAGGGGAATGCGACCATCCTGGTGGGGGTCGAGGACGACCAGGTGGACGCGGTGCTCGAGATCGTGAGCGCCAATTGCCATTCGCGTCGGCAGTTCGTCAACCCGATGCCGCCGATCATGGAGCCGGGCGAGTTCTACATGCCCTATCCGGTCGAGGTGGAGGTGGGCGGAGCCACGGTCTTCGTGCTGCCGGTCGAGCGCTTCGAGCGGCTGTAGGACCGATGCTGACGGGGGCGCCGGACTGGCTGGCCGCCCTCGAGCCAGTCGCCCCTGATGTGATCGCCGTGTGGCGCACGATCGGCGATGACGGGGGGCCGATCCGTGGCACCGCCTTCCGCCGCGAGCTGCGTCGACGTGCCGGCCCTGGGACGGCGGCAGTCATCCTGGCGCAGCAGGATGCGATCGCCGATGCGCTGGCGACAGTATTGGCGGGAATGCCCGAGGAGCTGCTGCGCGCGCCCGGCGGCGAGGGCGACTGGAACGTGGCACAGGCCTTCGCGCACACCACCGGGGCGCGGCGCTGGCTGGTCCACGCGGCCGCCCTGGCCGCCCGCGACGAATGGCCGGCGGAGACGCCGCGGGTCGTGCCGGGCGTGCCGGGACGCGCCGATGCCGACCGCCAGACGCTCATGACACTCCTCGACAAGAGCCGCCGCTCGATGGCCGGCTCGGCCGAGGCGATCGCCGGACACGAGGCCCAGCCCTGCCTTCTCGACCACCCGCTGGTTGGCTGCCTGCGCTGCGGGGAGTGGCTCCTCTTCGCCGGCGTACACGACCTCATGCACCTGCGGCAGCTGCACCGGCTGCGCGAGAGCTCGGCGGGCTGAGCGCGGACCGGCAGGTCTGCGGCGCCGCTCCGCCCACGGTTAGCGCGGTCCTCAAACACTCCGGTATTGGTATGACCGCGGATGCAACGCTACGGGCTGTTCAGCGGCCGTGTGAATCACCGGGCGCGTGAGCAGCCGAACGAGAGCCTCTGCCGGGCAGCCTCGACGGCCGGCCTCCGACGCACCAATGCCCAGGTGTTTGAACCGCGCGTCACGGCCGCCGCCGCGTGTCATCCTCTGGAGCATGTCGCCCAGCCAGCGCTCCCCCCGTGCCGCGCCGCTGATCCTGGTCGTCGACACAGCCGGCGACCCAACTGGCGATCCGCCGTTCGGGTCGTACGAGGCGGTGGCACGCGCCGGGCAGTCGCTACTCGCTGCGGAGCTGTCCCGCCGCTTCGGTGCGCTGGGCTGCGCCGTCCTGCCGCTCACCCCGGTCGCCCCGCCGCCCGGAGAGCGCTTCCATTGGGGCCGCTGGTTCACGGCGGCAGCCCGCGAGGCGCTTGCGGCGGCGGCGCGGGATGGACGGCGGTTGGACGCCATCGGCTACGCCGGCGCGGGGTCGTTGGCCCTCGTCCACGACGCCGGACTGGAGGCCCTTGTCTCGCCAATCCACGGAGAGGTGGTTGGCAACAACCGCTACAGCGCAGATGCCTTCGTGGTGGCGGGCGACCTGGACACGGCACTGGCCGCATTGGCGAACTGCTCCACCGACAACGCCGCGGCGCGCTGCCTCGAGGGGGCGGGCTTCGCCTCGCGCGACCTGGGCGCTTCGGCGTGGTCGCGCTTTGACGTGGACACGCCGCTCGATCTGGCGCTCCTGCGCATCGGGCTGCACTTGCCGGCAGCCCGGCGACCTGACCCGGCGCTGCCCGCGTTCCTGGAGATGGCCCTCCTGCCGGGCGGGGGCGGCCTGAGCATCCCTCGCCTGCAAGAGTTCGGCGCCGTCCTGCGCGACCGCGACTCGCAGCTGGTGGCGGCCGGCCGCATCCCGTCGAGTGCCTGGAGCTACCTCGAGACGGAATCGGCCTGCAGGGTGCGCTGCTTCATCGAGGAGCGCGGGATGCGGTCCGCGCGGGATGCGGTGCCGCGCTCGCTGCTCGCCGATTGGGCACAGCGGCTGGGACCGGCCGACCTGATCACCGAGCTCACCGCGCTCGGCGACGCGCTGATCCTCGACACCCGGGTCCTGATGGCGGCCCTCGTGGGCTCGGCCGAAGAGGCCGCCTGGCCGCCGGCCGAGGAGCGCTTCGCATCCGACTTCGGGGACGCATCGCGGATCGCCACACCATGGCTCGCCGAGCTGACCTCAGCCGCCGCCGACGCACGCGTCCCTGTCCTGCTCGGCGGACACGCCCTGGTCAGCGACGGGCTGCGGATCCTGGTCGACCGGGCCTGGCTGGACGGACCGCCCACGGCATCGGGCTGCTAGACTGTCCGCGAGGCGGCCAGCAACTGCGTGCGGGCCGCACGAGATGAGCACAAACCGTGCGGGATGCGAGAGTCTCGCGCTTCGAGCACCAACGGAGCTGGCATGGATCAGACCGGACTGCTCTACGTCGTCGGATTCGGGGTCGCGACCACGGTGTTCGTGTTCGCCACGATCCTCTTCTCGTGGCTGATCACCCATCGGCGCCGTCGTCCGCAAAAGGGCCTGCCCTACGAGTGCGGTATCGACACCATCGGTGACACCTGGTCGCGCTTCGGCCTGGCGTTCTACCTGTACGCCCTTCTCTTCGTCGCCTTCGATGTGGAGATCGTGTTTGTCTACCTGTGGGCGGTCACCGTGCGCACCCTCGCGACGCAGGGGATCGTGCTGATCGGGCTCTTCCTGGTGATCCTGCTCTTCGGCGAGCTGTACGCCTGGCGCAAGGGCGATCTGAAATGGCGCTAGAGCTTCCGGAGCGGACCGACAGCGGCACCGGCAACGCGGACGAGTCGCGCATCGTCATCGCCGATCAGGCCAACGATGAGATGCTCCGCGAGTTCGGAATGGAGCAGCACCCACAGGGGGGCTTCCACGGGCTGCTCGAGGTGATCCCGACCAGGGCCGATTGGATCCTCGACCTGATCCGCGCCAATTCGCTCTGGCCGCTGTTGTCAGGGTTGTCGTGCTGCGCCATCGAGATGATGAGCACCGCCACCAGCAAGAACGACATCGATCGCTTTGGCATGTTCCCCTTCCGCGCGTCTCCCCGCCAGGCAGACGTGTTGATCGTGGCAGGCACCCTGACCACCAAGATGGCTGGACCGCTGGTTCGGCTCTGGGAACAGATGCCGGAGCCCAAATGGTGCGTGGCGATGGGCACCTGCACCACCTCGGGCGGTCGCTTCAAGCGCAGCTACAGCGTCGTGCAGGGGGTGGATCGAGTCATGCCGGTCGATGTCTACGTGCCGGGCTGCCCGCCCCGCCCGGAGGGGCTGATCTACGGCATGATGCGGCTCCAGGAGCTGGTCAAGCAGCGCCGTGGCGAGTGGCCAACCTTCGTCGATCGAGGCCCGCAACGGGTCAATTGGGAAGGAGACGTGCGCTGAGCGCACCCGCCAAGGCGGGTGCGCTGGTGCGCCTGCTGCTTGATCGGTTTCCCGAGCTGGCCCCGAGCCTGTGGACCGATGACGACACGGTCGAGGTGAGCGTCGAGGGCGATGGCAACGTCGCCGTGCTGCGGCGCCTCCGGGACGACCCCGAGCTCAACTTCTGGTTCCTGGCCGACGCGGCGGCGGTCGACTATGGGGTCGGAGAGCGCCTCGAGGTCGTCTACCACCTCTATTCCGACCGGCACCCCGCCTGGCTGCGCGTCCGCGCGCGCGTCGACCGCTCCGACCCGCACCTCCCCACCATCACCGGGCTGTGGGAGGGAGCGATGTTCCACGAGCGCGAGATGTACGACATGATGGGGATCGTCTTCGACGGGAACCGCG
>JAYUGK010000010.1:0-7989 GCA_043738415.1 Chloroflexota bacterium
CCGAATTCGAACTTCGTGTCGGCCAGGATCAGACCCACCTCGGCGGCCCGCTCGGCGCCGGCGCGGTAGAGCGCCAGGGAACGTTCCTCCAGCTCACCAGCCAGCTCGGCGCCGATCATGCTCGTCAGCTCCGCGATCGTGATGTTTTCGTCGTGTCCGACCTCAGCCTTGGTGGACGGGGTGAAGATCGGCTCGGGAAGCTGCTCGGCTTCGCGCAACCCGACCGGCAGCCGGTGGCCCCCGACGATTCCAGTGGCCCGATACTCGGCCCAGCCGGAGCCGGCCAGGTAGCCGCGCACCACGCATTCGGCGTCGATCCGCCGCGCGCGGCGGGCCAGGGTGACGCGGCCGGACAGCTCCGCGCCGCGGGCCGCCTCGGGCAGGTCGGCGGTGGCCATCGAGAGGAAGTGCGTCGGGCCCAGCCCCGCCAGCCGCTCGAACCACCAGCCGGAGAGCTGGGTCAGCAGGCGACCCTTATCGGGGATCGGCTGATCGAAGACGACATCGAAGGCAGAGAGCCGATCGGTGGCGACCAGCAGCAGGCGGTCCTCCCCGAGCGCGTAGGTCTCGCGTACCTTGCCGCGGTGCAGCAGAGGCAGACCGGCGATCGACGAGCGGGTCATGGTCATGGTAGATCCTCCGTGCGGCCGTCCTCGGGGCCTCGCCGTGGGTCGGCCGAACGGCTCAGACGCCGGGTGGCGAACTCCTCCACCCGATCAAGCAGGTAGAGGACAACCAAAATGAGAGCGGTCCCGATGGCGGCCATGGCCAGCAGCCCGGCTCCGGCGGCCATCCCGACGGCGGCCACCGACCAGAGCGAGGCGGCAGTGGTCAGGCCGCGGATATTGCCCCGGTGCTGCAGGATCGTGCCGGCGCCGATGAACCCGATCCCCGACACGATCTGCGCAGCGATGCGGGTCGGGTCGACCGCCGACCCGGAGAATCCGTATGCCGACACGATGGTGAAGAGCGCGGAGCCGAGCGCCACCAGCGAATGGGTGCGGAATCCCGCCGGCTGACGATGGAACTCGCGCTCCAGGCCAATCACCGCTCCCAGTACCAGCCCGACGATCAGCCGACCCGCCAGTTGGAGCTCGAGGTCGAAGCCGAGATTAGGGTTCATGCGCGGCCCTCCTGGCCGGTCGGCGCCAACTCCAGCGACCACCACGCCGTTCCCCACGCGTGCAGCGCCCCCCCCGCCAGCACAGTGCCCAACCAGATGGTCACGAATCCGATGAGCAGGACGATCGTTGTCGGGCTCGCCAGTCGGCCGGCTGACAGGTCCCTGCCAATCGGAACCCACAGCGTTCGCAGCAGGACCACGCTCAGGGCCAACGCCAGAAGGTCGGCCGCGGCAATCGTGAAGGCAATCCCCACGCGCCGAGCCGGCCGTCGCAAGATCTCCTTCATCCCAACCCGGAGGGCGGCGCCGAGCCGCAAGCGACCCTCCCCCGTCACGTGACGCATGGCGGCGGCACCGAGCGTCTGCCCCAGCAGGAGGACCGCGGCCAGCGCCACCAGATACGGGCCGATATGTGACAGGACCCTCACCGCCAGCGATCCACCGATATCGGGGCTGGTCAGCTGGTCCGGCGCGATGCCCGCCAGTCCGATCGCCAGCGCCACGATAGCGAACCCGACCGGCAGGGCGGCAACCAGGACGATGGCGTAGATCGATGCGGTGTCGTCCCGCAGCGGGTCGCTGGGTGGCTCTGCCGCGAGACCGCGCTGCACCGCCGCTTCGCCGAACGCCGCGGCGCCGCACGCCGCCAGCAGGAAGACCGAAGTCGCCGCGGCGATCAGCAGCACGTTCAGCGGAAAGATGGACGAGGTGACGAGACCGGTGCCGAGGAAGACCAGGTCGCTGGTGCGTGGAAATGGAGTCACCGCCACGACCAGGGGAAGCCAGCCGAGGAAGGCGAATGCGGCAATCGCGCCCGGCAGCCACAGCTCAGCCCGATCGCCGACGAGGACCGCCGCGCGTCGCGCGCCCCGCAGCCAGGCCATGCCCATGGTCACGGCGGCTCCATCCCGGCTTCTTCCAGCCCCAGGGCCTGGTAGGTCGAGGCGATGCCTGCCAGGTGATGACGCAGGTCCATGGCGTGCTCGACCTCGTCGGCGCTCAGCCAGGAGGCAATCCCCTCGTCGGCGAGCACCTCGGCGTGGAAGGTCCGCTCACCGGCTGTCGAGCGCTGGGCGGCAGCCTGCACCAGGCGGTAGGCCTCCTGGCGATCGGCACCGCGGGCCACCATGGCCAGCAGCAGCGCTTCAGAGTAGACCATCCCACCGAGCAGCTCCAGGTTGTGCACCATCCGCTGGCTGTCCACCTGGAGCCCATCGAGGATGGTGGCCAGGGTGCGGGTGGCGTAGCCGGCCACGCCCAGGGCACGCTCAAATACGAAGCGCTCCGCGGACGAGTGGCTGATATCGCGCTCATGCCAGAGGGCCATGTTTTCCAGGCCGATCAGGGCATCGCCGCGCAGCAGGCGGGCCATCCCGCTGACCCGCTCGGCAAGCACCGGGTTGCGCTTGTGCGGCATGGCGCTGCTGCCCTGCTGACCGGCGGCGAACGGCTCAAACGCCTCGCCGACCTCGGTCCGCTGCAGGTGTCGAATCTCGGTCGCGATGCGCTCCAGGGTGCCGCCCAGGATGGCGAGGGTGCCGAGCAGCTCGGCGTGCCGATCGCGGCTGACAACCTGGGTGGCGGCCGGGTCGGCGGTGAGGCCGAGCGCGCCGCAGACGAAGCGCTCGACGTCGGCACTCACGTTGGCGTGCGTGCCCACCGCGCCGGAGATCTTGCCGACCGCGATCGCCTCCCGAGCTCGTGCGAGTCGCTCCTGGTCGCGGGTCAGTTCGGCGTACCAGCCGGCCGCCTTGAACCCGAAGGTGATCGGTTCGGCATGAATCCCGTGGCTGCGGCCGACCATCGCGGTCGCCCGATGCTGGATCGCAAGCTTCCGCGCCGCCTCCACCACGCGGGCCAGCTCTGCTTCGACGAACTGCGTTGCGTCGCGCAGGGTGACCGCGGTCGCGGTGTCGAGCAGGTCCGAGCTGGTCAAACCAAAGTGCAGCCAGCGCCCCTCCGGACCGAGCCGCTCGGTGACCGAGCGCAGGAACGCGATCACGTCATGCTGCGATTCGCGTTCGATCTCGTGAGCGCGCGCCACGTCGACCTCGGTGGCAGCATGGCGGATCCGCTCCCAGTCATCGCTCGGAATGACGCCGGCGTCGTGCAGCGCTTCCGCGGCCAGCAGCTCGATGCGCAGCCATAGCCCGAGCCGGCGGCGCTCCCCGAAGATCTCGCCCAGCTCAGGGATGGCGTAGCGGTCGATCATCGCGGGTCGATACCCAGCTCGGCGCCTGCCGTCTGCTCGGCCCGGAAGGCATCGACTCGGGCGGCCAGCTCGGGATCGTCGAGCGCCAGGATGCGCGCCGCCAGGTGGGCCGCATTTCTGGCTCCCGGCGATCCAATCGCGAC
Organism: Chloroflexota bacterium; assembly: GCA_043738415.1. Classification (GTDB taxonomy): domain Bacteria; phylum Chloroflexota; class Limnocylindria; order QHBO01; family QHBO01; genus CF-167. The sequence goes on from JAYUGK010000010.1 coordinate 3,479, forward strand.
CGCCGCCACCGGCACTCCCGGCGGCATCTGGACCACGCTGTAGAGCGCATCCGCGCCTCCCAGCGTGCCGCCGTCAAGCGGCACGCCAATCACTGGCAGCGCGGTCTGCGATGCGAGCACGCCTGGCAGGTGCGCCGCAAGGCCCGCTGCGCCGATGAAAACACGGATCCCGCGCCCTTCGGCAGCCCGCACGTAGTCGGCCAGTGCCGCGGGTTGACGGTGCGCGCTGATGACGCTCGCCTCCCAGCCGATGCCGTAGTGATCGAGCGTGTCGAAGCAGCCGCGCAGGGTGGGCAGGTCAGAGCGGGAGCCGCAGATGACGGCGACGCGGAGGGCGGGGCTCATCGGCTCTAGGATACCTGTACGCGGCCGCCCGCCGGGAGCCGGGCCGAGAGCTGGGAGGCATCACATGACGCACAGGTCCACGCTGATCACGGCGAGCCGTCATCCGGTGAACCGGGCCCTGCTGGACGAAGCGCCGCTCGGTGCGCGCATCGCCGACAAGGTCACCGGATTCATGGGCAGCTGGCGCTTCCTGATCCTCCAGACGGTGCTGGTGGTGCTGTGGATGGGCGGCAACCTTTTCCTGCTCAGCCAGCCATCCTTTGATCCGCCTCCCTTCATCCTGCTGAATCTCGCCTTCTCCACCCAGGCCGCCTACGCCGCTCCCCTGATCCTGCTGGCAGGCAACCGCGCCTCGGTGCGCGATCGGATGACCCTCGAGCACGCTGCCGCCGAGGCGGACATCGAGGAGCAGCAAAACGAGCGGCTGCTGACCGGCAACACCGAGATCCTCAAGCACGTTGTGACGCTCGAGGAGCGGATCCTCCAACTCGAGCAGCGCATCATGGCCGCCCTCGACCGGCCGGCCTAGAGCTCCCGCAGCCCGATGTCGGCGCGATGCTGCCCGCCATCGACCGCGCAGCCGGCCACTCCGCGATAGGCCGTCGCCCGCGCCTCGGCCAGGTCGGCGCCGAGCCCGACGAAGGTCGCCAGCCGACCGCCGGCCGCCCGATAGCTGCCCCCACCGGTGGATCGCGTCGCGCCGTGGAAGCAGAGCAGCGGTCCACCGTTGCCCGGGTCTGCGGGATCGATGCCGCGGAGGTCGCCACCAGGAACGGGCGTCTCGGGGTAGCCGTCCGCGGCGATCACCACGCCCACAGCCGCGCCGGCGCGTACTGCCACGGAGTCCTGCATGGCACTTCGGTCGCCGTTCGCCACCGCGAGCAGCGCGGCCGACAGCTCCCCGTCAAGCAGCGGTAACAGGACCTGGGCCTCCGGGTCGCCGAAGCGGGCGTTGAACTCGAGGATCATCGGGCCGGCATCGGTCAGCATCAGGCCGGCATAGAGCACACCGCGGTACGGAACCCCGTCGCGAGCCATGCGCCAGGCGATCGGCTCGAGCAGCTCGGCGGCCGCTCGCTCCAGCTCGGCTCGTCCGAACCCCGGGACCGGCGCGTAGGCGCCCATGCCGCCGGTATTCGGACCCTCGTCGCCGTCTCGCAGCCGCTTGTAGTCGCAGGCCACGCCGAGGGGCACGACCGTCTCGCCACTCACCAGGGCGAAGACCGAGACCTCGCGCCCGCCCAGGCGCTCCTCGAGGATCACCTGGGCTCCCTCCGGAGCACCGCTGAAGATCGCCCGGATCGCTGCCTCTGCCTCAGTCGCGGTGTCTGGCACCACGACCCCTTTTCCGGCGGCGAGCCAATCGGCCTTGACGACCGGCGGGCGGTCCCGGCGGCTGGCCCAGGCGACCGCCGATTCGGGGTCGGCGAAGACTGCGAACGGCGCCGTCGGCACTCCCGCGCGTTGCAGCTGGCCCTTGGCAAATGCCTTGCTCGATTCGAGGCGAGCGGCCGCGCGAGTGGGTCCGAAGACGGGGACCGATGCCTGCTCCAGCGCGTCGGCCACGCCCGCCGCCAGGGGTGCCTCCGGTCCGATCACCACCAGGCCGTATCGCTCGCGCGCTGCGTGCCGCGCGACCGCCCGCGGGTCGAGGATGTCCAGGTCAGGGACCGCTTCCGCCACCGCCGCTGTTCCGCCGTTGCCCGGCGCGATCCGCACCTCGCGGACCCCCTCGTCGCGGGCCAGGCGCCAAGCCAGCGCGTGCTCGCGAGCCCCCGATCCGAGGACGAGGACCTGGACGCCGCCGACCCTCGGCACTGCGGCCGCGACGCTAGCCGGCGGGAGTGGCGCTCGGCGATGGGGCGGGCGCTCCGACCAGCTCGCCGAGCCGCGCGATCACCTTGGCCAGCTCATCGATCTTGGCCTGGTAGGCACCCAGGTCGCCGCTCTGCAGCGCCGCCTGCGCGTCGTCGTACAGTTGCTGCGCCCGGGCCACCAGGGCCGACACGTCGCCTGGCAGCTTGCCGCCACCGCCGCCTCCACCGTCGGGCGGCGGCACCACCGCTTCGCCCAGCAACTGGCGGATCCCCTGTGCCACGGTCTCGGCGAAGGCTAGGCGATTCTGGCTGGCCAGGATCACGCGCTTGAACTCGGGGAATGACGATTCGGTCGAACGCAGGAAGATCGGCTCGACGTAGAGGATCGAGTCGCCCATCGGCAGGACCAGCAGGTCGCCGCGCACGACGCTCGAGCCAGCTCGGGACCACAGGGTGAACTGGGCGGAGATGGTGCTGTCCTGGTTGATGCGCGCCTGGATCTGGGCGGGGCCCAGTGTGGTGGAGTCAGACGGGAAGCGGAAGCTGAGCCGTTCCCCGTAGTGGCCGGGGTCCATCCGCGCGACCACCCAGCTGACCATGTTCGGCCGCGAGGCGGCGACCATTGGCTGGATCAGGACGAACTCGGCATTCGCCTCGCCCGGCAGCTTCATGATCACGTAGTAAGGCGTGATCTGCCGCCCCTGGCCCTCGACATCGGTCTGCTGGGTGGGGAATGACCAGCGGTCCTCCTGGTTGTAGAAGGTCTCCGCGCCCTTCTGGTCGGCGGAGATGTGGTACAGCAGATACGCCTCGTTCTGGGCGGTGAACAGGTCCTCGGGATAGCGCAGGTGAGCCTGCAACGACGCCGGCATGGCGTCGAGCGGCTTGAAGAGGCTGGGGAAGATGCGGGCGTAGGCGTTGATGATCGGGTCGCTCGGATCGCTGATGTAGAAGTCGACTGATCCGTCGTAGGCGTCGATCACCACCTTCACCGAGTTCCGCACGTAGTTGGCGCCCGGGAAGATATCGGTCAATGGCTGCGCATTCGGGTAGCGGTCCGTGGTCGTATAGGCGTCCCAGATCCAGACCAGCCGGCCATCGGCGCTGACCAGGTAGGGGTCGTGGTCATAGGCCAGGAAGGGGGCCAGCTCGCGCACGCGCTCGCCGATCTGGCGGCGGAACAAGATCTGGGAGTTTTCGCTCAGCTGGTTGCTGATCATCAGGTTCAGGTCGCCGAAGCGAAGCGCGAACAGCAGGCGCGACAGCGGGTTCCCGACCGAGACGCCGTTGGCGCCGTTCCAAGTGGTCGTCTCACCGCCCTGGTCACCCAGCGGGTAGTCGAACTCCTTCGTCTTGGTGCCGGTCACGACCCACGACGAGGTTGACTCCCCGAAGTAGATCCGCGGCTGGCCGACCGGCAGCTTCGGCTCGCGGTTGATGCCGCTCACCAGGTAGTCCGGCTGGCCTTCGGGGGTCACTGCATTCACGGGCACTGCGGTGATGCCGTATCCGTGGGTGAACGCCAGGCGCTGGTTGGTCCAGGTCTGGGCATTCGGCGGCAACTCACCGATCTCGCGTCCGCTGAGCATGATCTGTCGTTGATGGCCATCGATCACGTAGCGGTCGATGTCGACATCGGCGAACTTGTAGTACTGCCGCAGGATCTGCTGCTGGCCGAAGGTGACCAGCAGCGGGCGGTAGTCCCACAGCCGCATGTTGTCGATGGTGGCCTGGTTCTCGTCGAGCAGCTGCCGCGAGATCGGCTGCTCGCCGGTGAAGGCGCGAACATCGATGGCGTCGAGCCCGTAGGCGGCGCGGGTCGAGGCGATGTGGCGCTGGATGTACGGCGCCTCAAGCGCCAGCTCATTGGGCTCGACGCTGAATCGCTGCACGATGCCGGGATAGACCCCGCCGACCAATACCGAGATCCCGATCCAGGCGCCCACTGCCAGGGTGATGGCCCACAGGGTGCGGAACCAGATGTTGGCCAGCAGCAGCGCGGCGGCAGCCAGGGCCACCACCGTCAGGATGGCGTACGCAGGAACCTGCGCATGCAGATCGGTGTAGGTCGCCGCCTGGATGGTGCCGCCGATGCCCCGCGTCGAGTAGGCGAGGTCGACGATGTCGAGCTGGTACCCGACCGCCACCACCGCCAACAGCAGGGCGCCCAGGATCGAGAGATGCGCGCGCACCGGGGCCGCCAGCCGCAGCTGCCAGCGCAGGGTGCCAGCCAGATAGGTGCCCAGGCTGATGAGGATGATGACCACCAGGCTGGCCACGCCCCAGCCCTGGACGAAACGATAGAAGGGCAGGTCGAAGACGTAGAAGCCGATGTCGCGGCTGAAGTTC
>JAYUGK010000011.1:0-7989 GCA_043738415.1 Chloroflexota bacterium
CCCGCCCTGCCCAAGACCCGCAACGGGAAGATCCTGCGACGACTGGCGCGAGCCGCCTACCTGGGGATCGATCCGGGCGACGCCAGCGCGCTGGAGGATCCGCGATCGCTCGACTCAATCCGCGCCCTGCGAGGCTGAGTCGGAGTGCCCGCGGTCCGTCCGTTCCGTGGACTCTCCTACCGTGTCACCGACCAAGGCGCTGTCGCGGACCTGACCGACCTGATCTGCCCGCCGTACGACGTCATCTCCGCGGAGCAACAGGCGGTCCTCCTGGCCCGGAATCCCCATAACGCGGTTCGCCTGGAGCTTTCCGGGGAGGCCGATCCACACGCCGCTGCCGCGGCGACCCTCTCCGCCTGGCTGGCGGACGGCACCCTGGAGCGGCGTCCACGCCCGACGCTGTATGCCTACAGCCACGCACGGACGGGGCAACCGGAGCGGGCCACCGTGCACGGGATCCTGGCGCGCGTCCTGCTGGAGCCGTTCGGCGGTGAGGTCCGCGCTCACGAGCACACCCTTGCCGGGCCCAAGGAGGATCGGCTGGCACTGCTGCGCGCCACCCGCACCCAGCTCTCGCCGGTCCTGGCCGCCTACTTCGACGATTCGGCGGACTACCCCGACCTGGCCAGCCTGCCGCGGACCGAAGCGCGGCGCGCTCGAGACGGGGATGGGTTGCTGCACACATTGGCGGCCATTGAGCCGGACGATCGGCTCCTCGAGTACCTGGGCCGGCAACGGCTCTACATCGCGGATGGGCATCATCGCTACGAGACGGCACTGGCCTACCAGGCCGAGGTGCGGGCCGACACCGCTCTGGCCGATGTGGCCCCGGGTGCGCTGGCCAGCGATTGGGTAATGGTGGTGCTCATCAACGCCGAGCGCGAGCAGCTCGAGATCCAAGCCACCCATCGGCTGGTGTTGAAGGCAGATCCGGCCGCGCTCCAATCCCTGGCTCGTGACCCCGGCCCTCTCTGGCGGGCGTTGCCGATGGCCCCCTCCCAGCTTGCCGGCCGGCTTACCGAGCTTCGCGAGGCTCCCGCGCCGGTCTTCGGCCTGGTCCTTCCCAACGACCAGGGCTACCTGCTGGTCGGCGATACGGAAAGGCTCGCAGAACGGATGGCCCGCGAGCCGATGCACGAGGTGCTCCGCGGGCTCGATCCCGTCATCCTGCACGCCGCGATCCTGGGCGGTCGGCTCATGATCGATGCCGCCTCGGTCGCCACCGGCGGCCGGCTGGCCTACACTAGGAGCGAGGCCGAGGCGATCCGCGCCGTCGCGGAGGGCGAGGCGCAGGCCGCCATCCTGGTGCGCCCCACCCGACTCGAGCAGCTTGCCGCCGTGGCAGGCATCGGCGAAGTGATGCCCCAGAAATCGACCTACTTCTACCCGAAGCTGTTGACCGGCCTGGTCTTCAACCCACTGCAGGACTGAACAGGAGCCTCCGTGGTCCAGGCAATAAAGCGCGACGAGGTCTACATCGAGCCCGAGGGGATCTATGTCGAGACCCAGCAGCCCGAACGGCGCAGCCGCAAGCCTCCGCTGCTGCTGGTGCACGGCGCGCTCACCGGATCGTGGCTCTGGTCGAGCTTCGGCGCCTACTTCGCCGAGCGCGGCTGGGAGGCGCACGCCATGAACCTGCGTGGCCACTACACCTCCGACCTGGCCGACCTGGGCGAGACGCGCATGCGCGACTACGCCACCGACATCGGGGTGGCCGCCCGCCAGCTCGGGCGCGCCCCGGTGCTGATCGGCTGGGGGATCGGCGCCCTGGCCTCGCTGCTCTACGCTGAGCGTGCCCCGGTGCTCGGGCTGGTGCTGCTGGCCCCCTCGCCGCCAGCCGGAGCCCTGCCGCGACGACCGGTGCTCCATGAGCTGAAGGCCGTGCCGGCCGTCTATGACGCGGCCTGGTGGGGCTGGCTACAGCCCTGGGACAAGCTGCGCGACGCGATGCCCGACATGACCGACGACGAGCTGGAGAAGATGCAGGAGATGCTGGCCGGCGCCCGCGAGTCGGGAAGCGCCCGCCGCGAGCGGATGCAGGGCGTCCCGGTCGACGCGGCGCGGATCACCGTTCCGACCCTGGTGATCGGCGCCGGCCTGGACGACGTGGTCCAGCCGTCGGAGGCGCGTCGCACGGCGGACCTGCTGGGTGCCACCTACGAATACTTCCCGTCGGCCTCGCATTTTGGGCTGGTGATGGGGTCGGAGACTTGGCCGCAGGTCGCCGGCTCGGTGCTCGGCTGGCTGGAGGAGCGGCGCCACGCCATGATGGTCGCCCAGGCTGCGGTAGGCGTCGCGCGCTGAGGACGCCAGGCCGAAGGCCGTCGGCTCCGGGGGAATCGAGAACCCTTGCTATACTCCGGCCGGTCCCGTTGATGACGCGTGCCGCATTCGTCTAGAGGCCCAGGACACCGCCCTCTCAAGGCGGAGATCACCGGTTCGAATCCGGTATGCGGTACCAATACGAACTCGACGACCCCCGCTAGCATGGGTTCATGCGACTGACGATCCTCGGGGGAACGGGGAAGATCGGGCGCCTCGTTGTCGAGCAGGCTTTAGCGGCCGGCCACGAGGTAACCGTGCTGGCACGCGACCCGCGTCGGCTGGCGGCGGTGGCTCAGCGCAGCGGCATGCGGGTGGTGGAGGGAGACGTCAGTGACCCAGACGCGCTGGCAAAGGCAGTGGATGGCGCGAATGCGGTGATCAGCGCCCTGGGCCCAACCGGCAACGCACCTGACCAGGTTGCGAAGCTGCGAGAAGGAATGCGCAACCTCATCGCCGCGATGGACCGCCATGGCGTGCGACGCGTCGTGAACCTATCGGGTGCCGCGGTCGACGTGCCGGGCGATCGGAAGCCGCTGTTCGACCGGGTCGCCTCCAGGATCGTGAGAATCTTGGCGCGCTACGTCGTCGAAGCCAAGCAGGCGGAGTTCGAGCAGCTGGCCAGCTCGAGCCTGGATTGGGTGGCGGTCCGACCGCCGCTGGTCAACGACGGCCCACGGACGGGGCGCTATCGGGCCGGGATCGACATCCTGAGGCCGGGTGCACGGATCTCTCGTGCGGACATCGCCGACTTCATGCTGGCCGAGGCCATCGAGCCCACGTACATCCGTCAGGCGCCGTTCATCCTTTACTGAGGGCGGATGCACGCCGCCGCATAGAACGACGGCCTCGTGTCCGGCGTCGCCAGCGGGATCGCGTGTGAGTGGGCTCGGACGCGTCACCAGCCGGAAGCCAAGCTGGTCCATATCGCAGTGAGGTCAGGCCCAGGCTGAACTCTGTCGTCCGAGCGGCTCGTTCCGCGGGCGCCACAGTGCGGCTTCGGATGAAACGCTCCCTCCACCATCGCCCCCGGGACCAGCGACCCACCGACGGTGTGATTGGGTGTTGAGGACCCCTTATCTGAGCCCTTATCTGAACCCTTATCGCGACCGCCCCAGCTGTCCGAGTGCGGTCGGATTCGCCCGCCCGAACCAAAGTGGCACGTGTGGACCGCTGCGCCCAGAATCCGGCATGCGGTAGCAGAGTTCGCTGCTCGGATGTCAGGCCCGGCTAATCCTCGGTGAGACGTCTTGGCCTCGCGCTGGCATCCCAGCTCGACAGCACCACGCTGATCGTGGCCGCGGTCGACTTCTCGCACTACCTGGTCTCCGGCTGCGGAGCGAAACAACGCGTTGACCCTCACGGCCTTGCGCGCCGGCGACAGCGCGATCCGGTTCACGCTCGATAACCGGTATCTCGACTCGCCGGAATCGATCGCCACCCTGATGGCCCCGATGGCATCGGCGGGCGCCGGGCCGTTCGTCCTGACAGCCGACACGAACTCGGCCGCGCTGCGTGGCGATGAGCTTGCCCCGACGACGAGCTACCTCGTGGGCTACTACACCGCGGCCGCCGGCTCGGCGCGCAGTTCCACGGCTACCCCACGAACCGCAGGACATTGATCACGAAGATGCCGTAGGCGTGCACCACGATGCCCGCCACGATCGTCGCGATCGCCCAGCGGTTGATCCGCTCGCGGAAGGTGATCCCCAGTAGCAGCAGCAGGAATGGCACCACGTCGAGAATGCGGCGGTAGCCGAACTGGGCAAAGCCCCAGCTGCCCCACAACAGGTCGGGCAGAATGACCAGGCCGATGGCGAGCCATAGCACTCCCACCATCCGTCCGCGCGCCGCCACCGCCCAGAACAGGAAGGGCGTGGTCAGCCAAAGCGCAGCACCGCTCCACGACGGTTTGAGGAAGGGGGCCTGCGACACGAAATGAAACGTATCGAGGAACATCACGGTCAGGTGCCGCGGGATGTAGCTGATCGACATCAGTCCCTCTCGGAACCATGGCTCATCGGTGATCAGCCCGGTCTCGCCGGAGGGGATGTGGGCATAGCCGAAGTCGATCGGGCTGCCGAAGCGTGCGACGTTATACGCTGCCATCAGCGCGACCGGCAGTGCCAGGCCAGCGAGCAACTGCACATGCTCGCGTCGAGGTCGCCATCCGCTGGCGTAGAAGGCGACGAAGACCGGCAGCGACAGCCCCAACGGCAGCCGTGAGCCCGCAGCCAACCCGAGCGCCAGGCCTGCCCAGACTGGGAAGCGGCGGCGGACCGCGACGTTGAGCGCGATCAGGATAAAGAAGGTCGCCGTCGTCTCAGCGAAGTGGTGCGGCCCGGCCATGCCTGCCACCCACCAGTGCGTGGTGAAGGCGAAGCCGATGGTCAACCACAGCCGCGGTCGCGGCGCCACGTCCCAGCCGGTCAGCAGCAGGTAGACCAGGCCGATGTTGGCGCCACCCACCACGGAGGCGGGGATGTTGTTCGGGAGCTCGGCGACGCCGAGGAACTGTCGGATCGCCTCGATCGGCATGAGCAGCAGCGCCGGCGCGGGCGGGAGCGGCACGTACTGTCCGCCGCCCACCCGAGGCACGAGTTCGAGCCACGGCCGATCATCGACAAGATACAGCCGGCCGTGGAGGAAGGCGTTGGCCAGCGGCTCGAACATGCCCCCGGCTGCCGGGGGCCCGGTGAACCAGTACACGATGAGCCCGACCACCGACAGGACGACGGCAATCGCGACCGGGGAGCCGTGCCGCAAACGCTCCATCAGGCCCGCAGTCTATGGTGCCGCGCCGCGTCATCCGGCGGATCCTGGCGCGACCCGATCTGCCACCACCTTCCGGGAGTAGACTCGGCGCATGGTGAAGCGCAGGCGCTCGCGCGAGCACGATGAGGCCGATGCCAGGGAGCAGGCCGAGCGTCGGCGCGATGCCCTGATCGCAGAGCTGAAGGCCCGACAGGGTTCGGGGCGGGACCTCGAGTCTCCCGTTCCCGCTGACATGCCAGCCCTTGCCACGGACGCCCCTGTGACAGACGCCCCTGAATCGAGCGCCGCGGAGCCCGAGCCCGGCTGATTTCGGCTCGCGCGAAGACATGTCCACCGTCCATCGGCCGCCTCTCCACGCGGGACGTGACCTGTGGAAACGAATGTGGATAAGTTGGTGGACAGATCCCCTTCGCACGGTGGTTTGAGACTCGTACGATTCGGCGCCGGCGCTTATCCTCGACCCGCCGAGCCGATTGAATCGGTCGACCAACAGCCCAGCCCATTCAGCCATCGGAGACAGCACCACACATGCAGACCCGGTCGATGACGCCTTCTGCGCGACCGGGCCAACCCGATGCCGTGGGCGAAGCGCCGCCCGCCGATGTCGCCGATTTCATCCGCTTCTGCCACCACCGTCGGCAGGTCGGATGGCCGGAGCTGTACGACGAGATGTGCGCCGTGGCCGCTCGCCGCGAGTTCAACGGCTGGGATCACGACCAGTTTGCGGCCCGTGGGCTGACATTCAGCCTGTTCGAGATGCCGCGCCTTGCCGGCTGGGTGCGAACGGTGCTGGCGACGTCGCGCGAGACGCCTGACCCCGAGAGCATCGGCCAGACCATCGCCTGAGCTTCCGGTCGGCGACGGTGCAGGTCCGCCGGGTCCTGCGAGCGATCAGCGCGGCCTGGCACCCCCCACTGCTGCGCGAACCGGGTGCACCTGCGAAGCCCGGTCGAGTTGTCCACAGGTGGCCGCTGGGATGGGCCGACTATCCACAATTCGGCCCGATTTCGTTGCTCAGGCGCAACGCTCAGTAGGTGTGGCGGCGCGCCATTTCGCGCTCGATCATGCGCTCCATGATCATGTACTGCTCGATCCGGCGCCGCAGCTCGTTCGCTTCGGGGGTATAGAGGTGAACGTACTGCTGTAGCTCCAGGCTCAGCTTGCGGCTGAACATCCGCGCATGGTCGAGGTTGCGCCGCAGGAGCACCTGGTCCATCCGACGGAGGTGCTCCTCGTTGAGCAGGTCCTCGTCCCGCAGCAGCTGGAGATCGGTGTCGATCTGGGAGGGCTGAAGGGTGACGGGGGCGATGATGCGGTCATCGGTCATCTTGCGGGGCAGTCTAGCCGACCGTCGTCGGCTTATCCTTGGTGAGCCGTGTCCCCGTAGCTCAGTGGACCACAGCCGCCGCCTTCTAAGCGCCTGGGTGTGTGCGGGGTGCTTGCATGAGTGGCCGGGGTACCGTACGGGCCTCAGTTAGTTGCTCAGTGAGAGTAGAGAAGGGCCCCTCGGCGGCGCGACCACGGGACCCGAACGCGTGGACGCGGTTTTGCAGTCCCCGCCATAGCGTCTGCCAACGTCCGCCACTACCGCCTCCACTCTCATTCTCGCCCGTCAATGCGAGTCGGCGACCGGGGTTATCCGCCCCTGTTGCTACCGACCGATGCTACCGGCCCATCGCCTTACCGGGTGACGCGCTCGCGGATATCCAAGACGTACTGGCCGGCCACTCCCCACGCCCGTCGGCTCGACGCGATCTCTCGTCCATCCCACTCGATCGTCCGTCGGCCTCCGGAATCGGAACAGAAGTGCAGGTCATGAGAGCCGACCTGCCGGAAGTTCCCAAACTTCCACCACCGCTTGGGCGCGAGGCCGCTCCACGCCTTGGCCAGTTATTACGTGAAGCCAGCGCGGCGAGTTCTGGACCGCCCGAAGAAGCCCTATGCTGGCCGAGTCCCGAGGGAGTGGGAGGGCGAGATGTGGGGGCCGGCCCTGCGCGGATTCGTCGCAACGAAGATCGCGACAGAGCCTACGGTTTCGAGTTCTACGTGCTCGAATGACGCCGCGAGGATCTCTTTGAGGCCCTCCTCCGTGTCGGTGAGGTTGTCGAATGTGCCGCGTCGATTGAGGGTGTCGAGCATGAGCCGGGACAGCCAGGTCTGCGGTCCGGACGATCCGAGGACTGACATACCGAAGAGCACGCCATCGGGCGCCAGCACAGCGGCGACGTTGGTCACAGCCGCCGCCTTCCGGGCGAGTGGTCCGGGGAGGCAGTGGATCACCCCGTGCAGTGCAGCGGAGTTGAAGAGTCCATCGACCGGAAGGGGTTTGAAGACGTCGGCCTGGACGGCTGTGACTTCCAGGCGAGGGAGGCGGCGTGTGGCGTAATCCAGGACGTTCTGATTCGGGTCGAGGATAGTTACCTGGCTCCCATTGGGAAGCCCCGACCGTTCGATGAAGTAGCCGGTGCCCGGACCCACATCCAGGTGTCGGTCGCGGATGTGCTGCCGGTACCCCTCGACCAGTCGAGATGCAGGACAGCGCCAAAAGAACCTCAAGAAGAAGCCGAGGACGACGGCGTCGTACACCCTGAGGAAAGACCTGGTGTATTCGCTCTGGCCCCGATAGGCAGGATCGTCACGATCCATCGAGTTGGAACCCCTCCATTGCGGCCCTCTGACCGGCATAGTAATGGGGAGGGGGTCTAGCAGCCTCCGAATAGTCACGTAGCGGCCATTCCACGCGTTGTCCACCTAGCCGCAATACGTGGGTCGCGAGCTGGTCCCCATCTTGGGAAAACAGCGTGGCGGCACGCAGTCGTGCGCCCTCGGCCACGCCCGAAAAGGGAGCCTCCTTGTGCCATCCGATTCGTGCTCGGCCCGGTGATGCAAGCG
>JAYUGK010000012.1:0-2732 GCA_043738415.1 Chloroflexota bacterium
AGCAGCCGTCGAGCGTCAGCGCCGCCTGATCCGTTGGTGGCCCGCCAGCGACTCGACCAACTGCTCGTCGAGCGGGGCCTGGCGAGTTCCCGATCCGCCGCCGCCGCCCTCGTGCTCGCCGGCGACGTCGAGATGGCAGGAGCCGGCAGCGGGACGCTCAAGCCTGGTCAACTGGTGGCGGCCGATGCCCAGCTTAACGTGCGACCGGGAGCGCGCTGGGCGTCCCGCGCGGCTGCCAAGCTCGAGGCAGCGCTGGATGCGTTCGCGGTGGACCCCGCCGGACTTGCCTGCCTGGACGCGGGCGCATCCACGGGAGGCTTCACCGACCTGCTGCTGGAACGTGGCGCACGGATCGTGTACGCGGTCGACGTTGGCCGTGGCCAGCTCCTCGATCGGCTGGGACGCGACCGGCGGGTGGTCAGCATGGAGCGCACCAACCTGCGCGAGTTGCAGATGCTTCCCGAGCCGATCGATCTGGCGACACTCGACCTCTCGTTCATCTCGCTGCGCCTGGTGCTGCCCGCGGTCCGTCGCCTGCTTACCGGCGACGGGCGGGTGATCGCGCTCGTCAAGCCGCAATTCGAGGCCGACCGTGAGGCTGTGCCGCGCGGCGGCGTGGTGCGCGATCCCGCGGTCCACCGGCAGGTCCTGTTGCGGTTCGGCGCCGACGCCGCTGCCGAGGGTTTCTCCCTGATGGACCTCATCCGCTCGCCGATCAGTGGGGCGGACGGCAACCTCGAATTCCTGACCCTGCTTGCCCCGAAGGGGGCCCGGGAAGCGGTGTGGGGCGACCTGGTCGCACGTCTCATGACCTCGTCGCTCTGAGCGGCGTACTACGATGCGGTCGATGAAGCGAGCGAGCCCCACCACCGGGGAGCAGTTGAGTGCCTTCGAGGAGCTGGCCGCGGCGTCGCCGGCGGTGCGTGAGCCGGCCCCTGACACGATGCGCCGGATCGTTTCGCTGCGCATGCCCGACGCCCTGGTGGCGCGGGTCGAGGAGGTCGCGCACTCCCGCGGCGTCTCGCCGTCCGGGCTCATGCGGGCGCTGATCGCCGCTGGACTGGACCGTTCCTACGCGGCGGTGACGCCCGACGAGCTGGCCGCCGAATTGGCCGCGCTGCGTCGGTCGATCGAGGAGGTCGCGAGGCGGCTTCGGAACGAGACCTAGATGCGTCTCGGATTCGCCTACAACCCCACCAACCCGGACGCTCGCGACGTTCTGCGGCGGGCGCTGGCATGGTGCGAGTCGCACGGCACTGAGGCCTGGCAGTCGCCGGCCGATGACCTGGCGCAGGTTGCCGCCGGCTGCGTCGGCAGCGACCTCGTCTGCGTGCTCGGTGGCGACGGGACCTTCCTGCGCACCGCGCGAGCGATCGGCGACTCCGGGGTGCCGGCGCTCGGTGTCAACCTTGGTCGCATCGGCTTCCTGGCTCGGGTCGAGATGGGCGACCTGGAGGGCGCGCTCGACCAGGTGGCGGCCGGCGACTTCTCGCTGGAGGAGCGGTTCCGGATCATCGCCACCCTGCAGCGCGCCAACGGCGAGCGCGAAGAGCACGCCTGCCTGAACGACGCGGTGGTGGCCCGCGGCGGGCGGGTGCGCCTGATCCAGGTGGAGGTGGAGATCAGCGATAGTCACCTGGCGACCTACGCCGCTGACGCGGTGGTGGTGGCTACCCCGACCGGTTCGACCGCGTATTCGTTCAGCGCCGGCGGCTCAATCCTCGATCCGCAGCTCCGCAACATGATCGTCACCCCGGCGGCCGCATACCTGTCGCCGGTCCGCAGCGTGGTGGTCGGCGAGCAGCACGTGGTGAGGCTGACCCTGCGATTGGCCGCGTCGGCCGCGGTGATCAGTCTGGACGGGCAGTGGGAGATCCCGATGCAGGTGGGGGAGACGCTCGAGGTACGTGGCCTGCCGGTGCCGCTGCGCATGGTGCAGCCGGCCGGCAGCACCCCGTTCTACGACCTCCTGCGCACCAAAGCCTCGCTCCTCCCGTACTGACCGATGCCGCTCGTCGAGCTGTCGGTCGAGAACCTGGCGGTCATCGAGCGCGTGCGGCTGCCGCTGGTCCGCGGCTTCACCGTGCTCACCGGAGAAACCGGAGCCGGCAAGTCGCTGCTGGTCGACGCGCTGGCGCTGGCGCTGGGCGCGCGCGCCTCTGCCGACCAGGTTCGCAGCGGGGCCGACGCCACGCGCGTGGAGGCGGTCTTCGACGGGGTTGAGCCGTTGCCGGACGACCCCCTGGCGGAGCTACTGGCGGCGGGTGAGGGCGTGATCATCCTGCGGCGGGAGGTGAACGCCGACGGGCGCTCGGCAGCTCGCGTGAACGATCGGACGGTCACCGTCGGCAGCCTGGCGGAGCTCGGCACTCGCCTGGCCGAGATCCACGGGCAGCATGAGCAGCAGCGGCTGCTGGTGCCGGAGCGTCAGCTGGCGCTTCTCGACCGGTTCGGAGGACACCAGGCGGTGCTGGCGGCGGTGACATCCGATTTCCGCGCGTGGCGTGCCATCCGGGCGGAGGCGAGCGAGCTGCTGACCGATACCCACGAGCTCGCCCGGCGCGTAGAGCTGCTCAGCCACCAGGTCGATGAGCTGACGGCGGCGGCGCTGCGCCCCGGCGAAGACGAGCAGCTCGAGGCAACACTGCGCAGCGCGAGCAACGCGGAGGAGATTGCGCGAGCCGCCGACGCCGCGTCCCGCGCGCTGGTGGATGACGGAGGGGGCCTGGACG
>JAYUGK010000013.1:0-2728 GCA_043738415.1 Chloroflexota bacterium
CAGGGTGGGCACCTCACGCATGGCTCCCCGGTCAACTTCTCGGGCCAGTACTACAACTTCATCCCCTATCACGTTGACCGCGAAACCCACCTGATCGACATGGACGAGGTGGCCGCGCTGGCCCACGAGCATCGGCCAAAGATGATCGTGACCGGAGCGACCGCCTACCCGCGCCTGTGGGACTTCGCCGCATTCCGGCAGATCGCCGACGAGGTTGGCGCTTACCTGATGACCGACATGGCTCACTTCGCGGGCCTGGTGGCGGCCGGGGTCCATCCCTCGCCCGTGCCGCACGCCCAGGTGGTCACCACCACCACGCACAAGACCCTGCGCGGGCCGCGCGGGGGCATGATCCTGTGCATCGCCGAGCTGGCCAAGGCGATCGACAAGGCAGTCTTCCCGGCACTCCAGGGCGGTCCGCTGGAGCACGTGATCGCCGGCAAGGCGGTGGCCTTCCGCGAGGCGATGAGCCCGGAGTTCAAGCGTGATATGGCCCAGACGGTGGCCAATGCGCGCACCCTGGCCGCGTCCCTCGCCGAGCGCGGCGCTTCGATCATCTCCGGCGGCACCGACAACCACCTGATGCTGGTCGACGTGCGGCCGCTGGGGGTGACCGGCAAGGAGGCCGATCTCGCCCTGGGCGAGGTGCGCATCACGGTGAACCGCAACACCATCCCGTACGATCCGAATCCCCCGATGGTGGGGAGCGGAATCAGAGTCGGGACCCCGGCGGTCACCGGCCGCGGGATGGGAGAAGCGGAGATGCGGCAGATCGCCCGACTGATCGTCGACGGGATCGCGGCGCGCGGCGATGCGGCGGCCCAGGAGCAGATCCGCGACGGTGTGGCCTCGATCGTTGACCGCTTCCCGGTGCCGGGGTTGCCGGACACCGTGGTCCGCGCTGCCACCTCCGCCTGAGGCCCTCAGCATGGCTCGCAGGCCCTGCCGCGCGATCGCCAGCGCCGTCGCTGTCCGCTATACTCGCGCCGTCCGACCGCTCTGAGTCGAACTCGAATGGCCCAATTGACTCCCCTCGGGCTGATCCGGATTCTGGGTCATGTATCCGCGATCCTGATCATCCCGATGGTGGGTGGCGCGGTCCTCGGGCTTCTGCTGGACAGAAGCCAGGGAAGCTCGCCGCTCTTCGTGTTCAGCGGATTTGCGCTCGGCAACGTGATCGCGATCACTGGCATCTGGCTCTACATCCGCTGGCACACCAGCCGCGGATTCGGCCGGAAGGGTGATGGCGATGGTCCCTGATCGAGATGAGCCTCGAGCGGGTCGCCCGGAGACGGAGCCGTCCCCGCGGCCGGCCAACTGGGCTCTGGCCTTCGATCTGGGTCTGCGGCTGGGAATCTCGGTGGCGCTCGGACTGGGCCTCGGACTGCTGGTTGACAGCTGGCTGCACACCAGCCCGATCTTCATCCTGACCGGCATGGTGCTGGGGATCGCTGCCGCGATGTATACGATCTGGGACGTGGCGCGGCAGAGCATGGGGAGGTAGGGAGCAGAGTTGGTTCACGTCGAGATCGCTGCCGAGAAGCTCTTCGGGCTCGGGCCGCTGGCCGTCACCAACTCGATGGTCGGCGCACTGCTCGCGTCAATCGTGCTGCTGTTCATCGCCGGCCGGTTCGCCCGCCGCTCCGGGATCGTGCCGAGTCGCGGCCAGAGCCTGGTCGAGCTGCCGATCGAGTTCCTGGCTGGCATCGTGCGCGGGACCGGCGGCAAGCGCTGGCGTCAATTCGCGCCCCTCATCCTCGCCATCTTCCTGTTCGTGCTCACCGCCAACTGGATGAGCCTGCTGCCGGGGGTGGGCACCATCGGCCTTGCGGAGAAGGCAAGCGACGGGACTCCGGTCATCGTTCCGTTTGTACGGGCCGGGGCCGCCGATCTGAACTTCACGCTTGGGCTGGCGCTGGTCTCGTTCGTGTCGTTCATCGCCTTCGGCGTGAGGGCTAACGGCCTGCGCGGCTATCTTAAGGAGCTGCTCATCGCCGAGCCCGCGTACATGACGCCCCTGCTGACCCCGATTCACCTGATCAGCGAGCTGTCGCGGGTGATCAGCCTCTCGATGCGGCTCTTCGGCAACGTCTTTGCCGGCGAAGTGCTGCTGGCGACGATGCTCGCGCTCACCACCGCGACCCTCTTCATACTGCCGCTGGCCTTCGTCATTCCCGGCATCTTCATCGGACTGGAGTTGCTGTTCGGGCTTGTCCAGGCGCTCGTCTTCGCACTGCTTTCGATGACCTACATCACGCTGGCGATCGCGGAGCACCGCCAGCACGGCACTGACGACCACCACTCGGGCGAGGCGCCCGAGCACGGCACCGCCTCGGCACCCGTGGCGGCGTAACGAACGGGAGGCTCCGCCCCATCCGCGGAGCGCAAGGAGGAAGACAACTCGTGGATCTACATACACTCGCGGCCGGACTGGCGATGGGGCTCGGGGGCATCGGCCCCGGCATCGGCCTCGGCATTGCTGTCAGCAAGGCGATGGAGGCCATCGGACGCAATCCCGAGGCGTCGGGCACCCTCTTCGTGCCCTACATCCTGGGCCTGGCTCTGACCGAGGCGATCGGCATCTACGCCCTGGTCGTGTCGCTCATCATCCTGTTCGCCACCAAGTAGCCCCCGACACTCATGGCATTCTTCGATGCGTTCGGCGTCGACCTGTTCAAGCTCGGTTTCCAGATCGTCAACTTCCTGCTTCTCCTCTACCTGTTGAACC
>JAYUGK010000014.1:0-7941 GCA_043738415.1 Chloroflexota bacterium
CGGGGTGGCCGGCCGCGCCGGTGGCTGAGGCGCCGATCGGCGACGCCGCGCTCGCCCTGGAGCGTTTCCTGGGCCACCTGTCGAGCCGCAACGCCTCGCCGCGGACCATCGTCGAGTATCGGCGTCACGCCGCCGAGTTTCTCGCCTTCCTGGATCGCAGTCATGTCGCCTGGGGTGCTCCTGACCGTGCCACTGTGCGCGCCTACCTGTCCTGGCTGGCTGATCGGGAGCTCTCTGCGTCGGCTGTGGGTGGGCGCCTGTCGGCGATTCGCTCGCTGTATCGCCACGCCACCCGGCAGGGCTGGCTGGCCGTTGATCCGCTGGCCGGGATCCGATCCCCGAAGCGTCCCGGACGTCTGCCACGGGTCCTCTCCGTCGCCGACGCAGCTCGCCTGGTCGAAGCGCCGCGCCAGATGGTGCTGGTCGGCCCACGCAGGCGTGACCCGCTGACCGCGGATGCGGCGGCCCGCCGCGATGCCGCTCTGCTCGAGCTGCTGTATGCCACCGGGATGCGGATCAGCGAGCTGGCCTCACTCTCGATCGACCGCGTCGACCTGGCGCGCCGGCGACTGCGGGTGGTCGGCAAAGGCAACAAGGAACGGGAGCTGCTCTTCGGCGACCCGGCCGCCCGAGCCGTCCGGGCATACCTTGCAAGCGGGCGACCGACCCTGGCGGCACGCGCGTCGCGACCGACCGCCGCGCTCTTCCTCAACGCCACAGGCGGTCCGCTCACCGCCCGGGGGGCGCGGATGGTGGTCGAGCGCTGGGTGAACGCCAGCGGGGCCCCGGCCAACACCTCGCCGCACACCCTGCGCCACAGCTTCGCGACGCACCTGCTCGAGGGTGGCGCTGACCTGCGCACCGTGCAGGAGCTGCTCGGCCACGTGTCGCTGGCCACCACCCAGATCTACACGCATCTTTCCGACGCCTCGCTGCGCAGCGCCTACCGCTCCGCGCATCCACGCTCCGGTCGGGCCGCTCCCGGCCGGCCGGGTCGGTGAGCCCGGCGGCCGCGGGCGCGGCCTCCACGGGACGCGTGCTGGCACGTGCCGGCCTGATCCTGACCATTGCGGCGCTGGCCAGCCGGCTGCTCGGCTGGGTACGCCTCCTGGTCATCGGCTCGCAGTTCGGCGCATCGCGCGAGCTGGACGCCTACTTTGCCGCCTTCCGCATCCCCGACGCGATCTTCCAGCTGGTGATCGCCGGGGCGCTGAGCGCGGCACTGATCCCGGTCTTCAGCGGCTACCGAGCGCGCGGCGAGGAGGACGAAGCCTGGAAGCTGGCCAGCAGCGTGATCAACCTGGTCCTCATCGCGCTGGCCGGCTTCAGCCTGGTGATGGCCATCCTCGCCCCGCTGGTGGTGCCGTACATCGCCCCGGGCTTTGACGGGCCGACGACCGAGCTGACGATCCGCATGACCCGGGTGATGCTGCTCAGCCCGGTCTTCATCGGGATGGGGGCGGTGGTCAGCGGAATCCTGAACAGCTACGAGCGCTTCACCGTGCCCGCCATTGCGCCGCTCGTCTACAACCTCGCGATCATCGGGGCGGCAATCGTGCTGGCCCCGATCATGGGCGTCGAAGGGCTGGCAGTCGGGGTGGCACTCGGCTCATTGCTGCACCTCGCCATCCAGCTGCCGCAACTGCGCCGGGTGGGGCAGCGCTATGACCTGACCATCGGCCTTACACACCCGGGCGTCCGCAAGGTCGCGTGGCTGATGGGTCCGCGCCTGCTCGGACTGGCTGCGACGCAGATCAACTTCATCGTCAGTACGGTGCTGACCAGCGGCCTGCCGCAGGGCAGCCTGACCTCGTTCAACTACGCGTTCCAACTGATGCAGGTGCCGGTCGGGGTGGTGGGCATCAGCGTCGCGGTGGCGCTCTTCCCGCGCCTGTCGCGCGAGGCGGCGCTCGGCAAGCTGGCCGACATCCGCCGCTACGTGGCGCAGACGCTGCGCATCCTCCTGTTCGTGGCCGCGCCGCTGACCGTGATCATGACCGTGCTGCGCGCACCCCTGACCGCGGTCTTCTTCCAGTACGGCCTGTTCAGCGCTCGATCGACGGCCCAGACCGCCGATGCACTCCTCTTCTTCACGCTGGGGCTCGCCGCGTATACCGTGGTGCACGTGCTGGCGCGCGCCTTCTATGCCCTGCAGGACACCCGCACCCCCGTGCTCTGGGCGGTGCTGTCGGTCGCCCTCAACGTGCCGCTCATGATCTGGCTGGTGAGACCGATGGCCGTCAACGGCCTGGCGCTGGCCATGTCGATCACGGCCACGGTGGAGGTGCTCGGCCTGGTCTGGGCGCTGCGTGACCGCCTCGGCGGCCTTGAGCTTGGGGAGGTGCTGGCCTCGCTCGGACGCTCCGTCGCGGCAGCCACCGGGGCCGGGTTGCTCATCTTCGGCGGTCTGCAGGTGGTTGACCTGTGGTTCGGTGGTGCCCTCGCCAACGGGCTGGGCCGCCTGATCGTGCTGCTGGCGCTGTCGGCGATGGGGCTGCTGGCCTACGCCGCCTTCGCCGCCGCCCTCCACGCGCCCGAGCTCGGTGAGCTGCGGCGCCTCCTGCGGCGCCCGCTGCAGGGCGCTCCGGGGGAGGGCGCCGCGTGAGCGCCGCCGAGCTGGGCCCGCCGGGCGGCGCACTGGGCCTCGGTGCACTCGCGGACCGGATCGTCCCCGAACGGGTGCTGGGCCTACCGACCGGCGATATTCGCTCGCTTGCCTACGACTCGCGGCAGGTTGGAGCCGGTGCGCTCTTCTTCGCGGTTCCCGGCGAGCACACTGACGGTCATCGCCACGTGCCCGACGCGGTGGCGGCCGGAGCCGTCGCCGTGGTGGTCGAGCACGAGCTGCCCGACGTTGGCGTGCCGCAACTGGTGGTGAGCAATACTCGATACGCCCTGGCCGATGCCGCCGACCTGTGGTACGGCGCGCCGTCGCTGGCCCTGGCCACCATCGGCGTGACCGGCACCAACGGCAAGACCACGGTCGCCACGCTGTCTGCCGAGCTGCTCGCTGCGGGCGGCTGGCGACCCGGGCTGGCCAGCACCGTCTCGGTGCAGATCGGCTCAGAAAGTGCCGACAACCTGGCCCGCGCCACGACTCCCGAGTCGCTCGAACTGCAGCAGCTGCTCGCCCGCATGGTGGCCGCGGGCAATGACAGCGCTGTGATCGAGACCAGCAGCCACGGCCTTGCCCTCGGTCGGGTGCGCAATTGCCGCTATCGGGCCGGGATTCTCACGAATCTCACCCATGAGCACCTCGAGTTTCACGGCACCTGGGAGGCGTACCGGGACGCCAAGGCGATGCTGATCGCGGAGGCGCCACTGGCGGTGCTGAACCGCGACGATCCCAACTACGCCTTCTTCCGCGAGCATGCGCGCGATCGCGTGGTGAGCTTCGGGGTCCATCCGGAGGCCGATGTGCGGGCATCCCGCATCGACGCGCGCCCCGATGGCTCGACCGTCACCGTCGATGCCCCCGGCTGGAGTGGGACGTTGGCGGTGCCGCTGATCGGCGGATTCAACGCCGAGAACGCGCTGGCCGCGTTCACCTTCGCGCTGAGTTGGGGGGTGGACCCCGGGGTGGCGCGCGCCGCCCTCGCGGTGGCGCGGGGCGTAGCGGGGCGCATGCAGCGGATCGGCCTCGGGCAGCCCTTCGCGGTGATCGTTGACTACGCCCACACGCCCGACGCACTGGAGCAGGTGCTCCACATCCTGCGCCCGCTCACCACCGGGCGCCTGATCGCCCTGATCGGATCGGCGGGCGAGCGCGACCTGCTCAAGCGCCCCGAGCTGGGCCGCATCGCCGCCGAGCTGGCTGACGCGGTGGTGGTGGCCGACGAGGACCCGCGCAGCGAGGATCCCGACGAGCTCAATCGCCAGATCGCTGACGGCGCCCGCGCTGCGGGCGCTCGCGACGGCGAGGCGCTGTGGGTGATCAACGATCGACGGGCCGCGATCGCGCACGCCATCGGCCTTGCTGGACCGGGCGACACCATCCTTCTTGCGGGCAAGGGGCACGAGCACAACATCTTCACAGGCTCCGGACCGATCTGGTGGGACGAGGCGGAGGTCGCCCGCCAGGAGCTTGGGCGCGCCGGCCACGGGCCGGCGGCGGAATGACTGCCACCTCTCACGAGGCGTCCGGCGCCGATGCTCCTGCCTGGCAACGCCTGCTCGATCGCACTCCGAGCGGCGACCTGCTTCATGACTGGGAGTGGGCCGCGGTGGCCGCCTTCGACGGATCGCCACGTCGCGCCTTCGTGCTCGAGGAGGAGGGCGAGCTGATCGCGCTCTGCGCGGCGCACGTCCGCCGAACCAGCCTTGGGCGGTCGTTCTGGTACGTCCCGCGCGGACCGGTGCTCGACTACGACCACCCTCGAGCGGGAGAGCGACTGACCGCGGTGCTGGCCGGCCTGCGCGCCGCGGCGAAGAAGGATCGGGCCCTCGCCGTACGGCTGGAGCCACGCGTCGAGCGGGGTTCTGCCGCGGCCGCGATCTTCGAGGCATCCGGCCTTCGCCGGGTCGAGGCAACCCTGCAGACGCCCGACACGCGCCTGGTGACCCTGCTGCCCGACGACGACGCGCTCCTGGCGACGTTCGACAAGGACACCCGCTACGCCATTCGGCGTGCCGAGCGGGAGGGGGTCACGACCCATCTGATCGACGACCCCGCGGACGAGGCCGCGCTGGTCTCGCTGCATGCCCTGGTCACCGACACGCTGACCCGCGCCAATTACCACCTGCCCAAGCTGGAGCGCTACCGGATCATCTGGCGGGGGATGGGCGGCGCCGGACGGGCACGCATCGTGGAGGCACGGCGGGAGGGCAAGCTCGAATCGGCTGCCTTGCTGGTGGTCGAAGGGGACCGGTCGTTCTACCTGTATGCGGGATCGATCCGCGAGGCTCCCGGCGAGACGAAGCGCTTCCCCGCCTACGCGGTGCAGTGGCGGATGATGCGCGCCGCCCGCGAGATGGGCGCCCGCACCCACGACCTATGGGGCGTCGCTCCTGAGGCGGCCGGGCGTGAGCACCCGTGGTACGGCTACAGCCTCTTCAAGAAGGGCTTTGGCGGCCGATTTGTGCCGTGGGCCGGCTCGTGGGACCTGGTGATCGACCCGGTCACCTATCGGCTGCGCGATGCCGCCAGCACGCTCAGTCGGTGGATCGGGTGGTAGACGGCAGTGCATCAGTCTTACAGAGCGAAAGCCCAGATGACCGCGAGCACGATCAGGCCGATCACGGCCAGCAATGCCAGCCTCAATGAGGCCCAGAAGAACCGCTTGAGTTCCTGCACCCGCAGCGCGACCTTCGGATTCCGCGACACCCACCAGAAGGTTAGACCGGCGATGGCCAAAGCCAGCACGCCGAGTACGGCCACAGCCGCCAGCGCAGCCGGGGCTCCGTGGAACTCCACCACATCCCCACCATAGCGGGCTAATCAAGCCACGCTACCATCGGGCCCATGACCGACATCGGCGTGTTCGTCCCCCTTCTCATCGCGGCGCTTCTCTTCGTATTCCAGGACTCGCAGCTTGACGGGGCTCTCATGGTCGATCATGATGGTTGACTATGAGAAGCGTGACAGCTATGGCCCTCCGCGCCCGTCTGGGCGAGATCCTGGATGCGGCATCGGCCGGCGAGCGGATCGTGATCGAGCGCGATCACAAGCCAATGGCGCTCCTGGTCCCGTACGAGGACGCCGCCCGCCTCGACACCGATGAGCAGCAGCGCATCGCTCGCAGCCTTGAGGCCCTCGACCGGTTGGTGGCTCGCGGGAAATGGTTTCGAGCTTCAGGGTTGATGCCCACTGACGCACCGGATGCGGTGACCGCCATCCGCGAGGAGCGAGCGCGCGATGACGCTTGACACCCCGCGCCCGCTCGTTGTCGACGCTTCGGCAGCGATCGCAATCTGCATCGAGGAGCCAGCCTTTGATCGGGCGGTATCCATCCTTCGCGATCGCGAAGCGGGCGGCGCCAGGATTCTCGTCCCAGCATTCTTCTGGCTCGAGATCCTCAACGTTCTGATCAGGCGTTACCACCAAGCACCCGGGCTGGTGCTCCAGTCGATCGTTGATCTCGAGAGCCTTGGCCTCACGTCCGTTGAGCTCGATAGACCTCAGGTGCTGCTCACGCTCGACGCCATGGGTCGCCACGGCCTCTCGGCCTATGACGCGGCGTATCTGGCCCTTGCTCAATCCACGGACGGAGAGCTGCTGACCTTCGACCGCCAGCTGGCAGCTGCTGCCGGCAGCCGCGCCCTGGCACCGGCGCGGCGACACGGCATCGAGGAAGCGCCGGAGATCTACCGGCCATCGTGGGCCACGTGGCCAGGTGCCGCCGCCTACCTCAAACAGCTCCGCGCGCAGGTAGTCCGTCAAGCCAACGGGTAGGCTTCCCGCAGCATGCCTCCGCTCGTCCGTCGTGCCACCGATCTCGACCGCCCCGCCTGGGACTCCTTTGTCGCGTCTCGCCCGGAAGCTGACCTGCTCCAGACCTGGGCCTGGGGTGCCTGCAGCGCCCTGGCCGGCGAGCCGCCTGAGCGCCTGCTCCTCGAGAACGACGGCCAGATCCGGGGCGTGGCCCAGGCCCTGATGCGTCCCGCTGGCTTCGGCCGGCAGGTGGCCTACGTCGCTCGTGGACCAATCTGGGATCGATCCGCCCCCGATGCCGACAAGCTCTTCGCCTGGCTGATCCAGGGCCTGCGCACCCTTGCCCGTAAGGAGAAGGCGCTCGTCGTCAAGCTCGACCCGCGCGCGGAGCCCGGCGACGCAACCGACCTCGTTGCCCTGATGGGCGCCAACGCACTCCGGCTCGCGCCCGATCTCCAGGCCCCGACCACACGCCTGATCGACCTCCTCGACGGCGGTGAGCAGCTGGAGGCCTCCTGGCACGCCGATGCCCGCCGCCTCTCGCGTCGCGCCGAGCGCGAGGGCACCAAGGTCACCGTCTCGCGTGACCCCGATCCGGCCGAGATAGCGATCCTCCATGACCTACTGACCCGCACCGCCGAGCGCGCCGACTTCCGAGTTCGATCGGCCGAATTCCTGACCCGCCTCGCGACCGAGTTCGCATCTGGAGGCGGCTGGTACCTGGGCATCGCCCGCGTCGAGGGCACCCCGATCGCCGCCATGGCCTTCCCGTGCCTCGCCAACCGCGCCTACTACCTCTACGGCGCCCTCCTGCGCGACGAGCGCTACAAGCACCACTACGGGGCCCCCGCGGTGATGGCGGAAATGCTCCGCACCCTCGCCGCCGATGGGTGCACCTCCGTCGACATGTGGGGCGTCGTCGAGCCGGACGACCGCACTGCCGATCCCGCCTGGAAGGGGTTCAGTGACTTCAAGCGCACCTTCGGCGGCACGCCGCTCCGCCACCCGGGCCTCTTCGACCTCGTGACCGATCCCTTCTGGTATCGCCTGCGGGATCTGCGGTCCGCGCTCCTGGGTCGCGGGCGCGGTGCATAGAGGCGCGCTGCGGGTGTCGTTCACAGCCGCGCCGTGAGCCAGCTCGTCCCTCTACTGAACCCAGAGCTGGTCGAGCAGGACGAAATAGGCGGGATGGAACTGGAAGTTGCCGACTCGTGCCGAGACGAACTCCGTGCCCGCGTTGTAGAGCGGCACCCAGAGAGCCAGGTCGACCACGGCGCGGTCGACCTCCGCCCACTTTGCCACGGCGGCCGCCTGGTCGGTGGTCTGAAGGTCGCGGGCCTCGGCGATCAGCGCATCCAGTGCCGGGTCGCAGTAGTTCGAGAGGCCGTCGGTTCCGGCGCAGGTGAAGGCGGACAGGAAGCCACCCGGGGCCAGGATGTCCGAAAGCCAGGTGATCGCGGCGACCTGGATGCGCCCTGTATTGCGCGCATCGACGACCGTGGCCGCGTCCGTCTCGGGATCCAGTGACGCCTGGTACCCCAAATCCTTTAGGACGGTCACGAGATACGTTG
>JAYUGK010000015.1:0-7941 GCA_043738415.1 Chloroflexota bacterium
CCTCGGGCAACGACAACGTGATCATCGACGGGGTGGGCGGGGCCGCAGCCTCGCTGGGCTGGGTCGGCTTTGCGTACGCGGACCAGAACCGGGCGAAGGTGAAGCTGCTCGAGGTGGACGGCGGCAAGGGCTGCGTGGCACCGACAGCGGAGACCATCGCCTCCGGGGAGTACCCGATGTCGCGTCCGCTCTTCATCTACGTCAACCTCGACAAGGCGGCCAGCAACCCGGTCATCCCCGCCTTCGTTGACTACTATCTGTCTGATAAGGGGATCGCCGCGGTGACCGAGGCTGACTACATCGCAATCGGGGCCGATGAGCTGGCCGCCACTCGATCCGCCTGGACCGGCCACTGAGCAACGGGGTGGCGATGACGACCCTTCGCGTCGAGGATCTGCAGGTCGGCCGAGCGCGCCGTCGGCGCGAGCTGACGGTCCGCACCTTCTTCGCCGCGGCTGCCGGCCTGTCGGTGGTGATCAGCGCAGCCATCGTCCTGTCGCTCTTTGCCAACGCCATCTCGTTTATCACGAAGGTTGATCCGTCTGCCCTGTGGACCGACGGCTGGTTCCCCCGCCGCGGGATGTACGACATCAGGACCATCGTGGTCGGCACGCTGATGATCTCGGCGATCGCCATGCTGGTGGCCGCCCCGCTGGGGATCGCCACCGCCATCTACCTCTCCGAGTATGCGGGGCGTCGTGCGCGGGGCGTCCTGAAGCCGCTGCTGGAGCTGCTCGCCGCGATCCCGAGCGTGGTGCTCGGCTTCTTCGCCCTCACCTGGATCAGCCCGAACCTGATCCAGTCGCTGACCGGCGCGCCACTCTTCAACATGGCCTCGGCGGGGATCGCGGTCGGCATCCTGGTCACGCCCCTGGTGAGCTCGATCGCCGAAGATGCGATGCACGCCGTGCCGGGCTACCTGCGCGAAGCGTCGTACGGGCTGGGCGCCCACAAGCGGACCACCAGCCTTCGGGTGGTGGTGCCGGCCGCCGTGAGCGGGATCGTCGCCGCGCTGCTGCTGGGCGTATCGCGGGCCATCGGCGAGACGATGATCGTGGCGATCGCCGCAGGCGCCAGTGGGGGGTCGCTCTTCCAGCTCAACCCGCTCCTCCCCGGCCAGACGATGACCGCGGCGATGACCTCGCTGGCCATCGGCTCGGACCAGGTGAGCGGCGCCGCCCTTACCTTCGACAGTCTTTTCTTCGTGGGCCTGCTCCTCTTCACCGTCACGCTGGGCCTAAACCTGCTGAGCGAGGCATTCGTCCGACGCGTGCGGAGCCGATACTGATGCGCGGGCTCGGAACGGCCGGCGCTCCCTCGGCAGCCGATCTGGTGGCGCGACGTCTGCGGGGCGGAACCTTTGATTGGCGCAGCGCCCTGCTGGAGGGGGCCATGCTGCTGGCCCTGCTGCTCGCATTCGGCGTCCTGTTCGTGCTGCTGGTCGACATCGTGCAGCAGGCGCTCCCGGTGCTCACCGAGCGACCGATCGACTTCCTTACCTCGCCGGTCTCATCCCGCCCGGCGCGCGCGGGGATCGTGCAGGGACTTGGCGGGTCGCTGCTGCTCATGGTCTTCGTGGCCCTCGTCGCGCTGCCGCTGGGGATCGGCGCCGCCGTCTACCTCGAGGAGTACGCGAAGGATCGGCGTCTGACCCGGTTCATCCGGACCAACATCCGCAACCTGGCCGGCGTGCCCGCCGTCGTCTATGGGCTGCTCGGGCTGGCCGTCTTCGTCTCCCTGCTGGGGATGGGGCGGATCCTGATCGCCGGAGCGCTGACCCTGGCCGTCCTGGTGCTGCCGATCGTCGTGATCACGGCCTCGGAGGCCCTGCGCGCGGTCCCCGACAGCATCCGGGAGGCTGCCCTCAGCGTGGGGGCCACCCGCTGGGAGACGGTGCGCAGCCACGTCCTTCCGTATGCGGCCCCGGGGATTCTGACCGGCACCATCCTGTCGCTGGCGCGCGCCTTCGGCGAAACCGCACCGCTGCTCATGGTGGGGGCGGTGGCCGGCACGTTCAGCTCCCACGGCGGCCTGCTCGACCAGCTTTCCGGCCGTTACACCGCGCTGCCGACCGTGGTCTATAACTGGGCCGGCCAGCCGCAGGAGGCGTTTCGCGCGCTCACCGCTGCGACAATCGTGGTCCTGCTGGCGCTCATCCTGCTGGTCAACCTGACCGCCATTGTCCTGCGCAACCGGTACGATAGAACCTGGTGATCTCCCGATGACCGTGGAGGTGGCGCCGCCGCTGGCGGCAACCTCGGAAGAGACCGTAGAGGTACGTCCGCGAATGACCCTGGTCGCGCGCTCGACTGCCGATGAAGAGGTCCGTGAGGCGAAGGTCGTCTTCGAGGTCCAGGACTTCAGCGCGTACTACGGGACGTTCCGGGCGCTCCGCGGGATCAACCTGCAGATCCGTGAGCACCAGGTGACCGCCATCATCGGTCCCTCCGGCTGCGGCAAGAGCACCCTGCTGCGTTCCTTCAACCGAATGAACGATCTGGTGGCGACCGCGCACTTCGAGGGTCAGGTCCTGTACCACGGCGTGGACCTGTACGCGCCAGGGGTCGATCCGGTCGAGGTGCGGCGCCGGATCGGGATGGTCTTCCAGAAGCCGAACCCGTTCCCCAAGTCGATCTACGACAACGTCGCCTTCGGACCGCGGGTGGCCGGCTTCCGGGGAAGCCTGGACGAGCTGGTTGAAGCCTCGCTCCGCCGCGCCGCCCTGTGGGACGAGGTCAAAGACAAGCTGCGCACTCCGGGGACGGCACTCTCCGGCGGTCAGCAGCAGCGGCTGTGCATCGCCCGTGCCATCGCCGTGGAGCCCGACGTGATCCTGATGGACGAGCCGTGCAGCTCGCTCGATCCGGTGGCCACCCTGCGCATCGAGGAGCTGATGCACGAGCTCAAGGAGAACTACTCGATCGTGATTGTCACCCACAACATGCAGCAGGCTGCGCGTGCCAGCGACGTCACCGCCTTTCTGACCATGGGCGACGACCGCGCCGGCTATCTGGTCGAGATGGCACCTACCCAGGAGCTCTTCACACGACCAGGCAACCGTCTCACCGAGGACTACATCACCGGGCGGTTCGGGTGAGCACCGTGGACGACCAGCCAACCGATCCTGGCACTCCGGTCGAAGGCCACGGCCACATCGTGCGGCGCGGCTTTGAGGACGCGCTGACCGCCACCAAGGAGGACGTGCTGCGTCTCGGCTCGCTGGTCGAGAACGCGCTGGAACGGGCGGGGCGCGCCCTCGCGGAGCGCGACGTCGACCTTGCCGACGCGGTGCGCTGGGACGACGCCAACGTCAACGAGCTGCAGCGCGGCATCAACACCGGCATCACCCGCATCATCGCCACCCAGGGGCCTGTGGCGCGCGACGTCCGCGAGCTGCTGGCGCTCTACCACGCCGCGGCCGAGCTGGAGCGCATGGGCGACTACGCGGTCAGCATCGCCAAGCTGGCACAGCAGCTGGCCGCCGAGCCGGAGACTCCGCTCCTGCACCAGATCCCGGAGATGGAACGCCTGTGCCGGTCGCAGCTGCGGGCGGCGATGCGCTCCCTGGTCGACGTCAGCGAGGCGGAGGCCCGGGCAGTGTGCGAGGGGGACGACGAGCTGGACCACCTGTACAACGCGGCGTACGAGGATGCCGTCGCGCTGATGGAGGCAGCACCGCAGCACGCCCGGCAGGCGACCCACATGCTGTTCGTGGCCCATCACCTGGAACGCCTGGGCGACCGCGTCACCAACATCGGCGAGGACGTGGTCTTCCTGGTCACCGGGCAGATCGAGGATCTCAACCCCTGACTGCCCACGGCCGGCCGGTGAAGCGTCGCATCCTGGTGGTCGAGGACGACCGGACGATGCGTCAGGCGCTCCTCTTCAACCTCGAGCGTGAGGGCTATGCGGCCAGCGGTGCGGTCGATGGCGAGCAGGGACTGGCCTCGATTCGCGACGGTGGTCTCGACCTGGTCCTGCTTGACCTGATGCTGCCGGGGATGAGCGGCCTCGAGGTCCTGCGCCAGATGCGAGCCGAACGAATCGAGACCCCGGTGGTGATCCTGTCGGCACGGGGCGACGAGATCGATCGCGTTGTGGGCCTCAAGGTTGGCGCCGATGACTACGTCGCCAAGCCGTTCAGCCGACCCGAGCTGCTGGCGCGCATCGAGGCGGTGCTGCGTCGCGGGCGCCGCGCCGATTCCGAGCCGGACCAGGCGGAGCAGCGAGTGCGCAGTGGATCGCTCGAGATGGATGTCGGCCGACGCCAGGCCAGCTTCGCCGGGCAGCCACTGCGTCTGACGACCAAGGAGTTCGACCTGTTGGCCCACCTCGCGTCACGGCCGGGCCGCATCTTCACCCGGGAGCAGCTGATCTCGCGCATCTGGGGGCTCGACTACGCCGGGGATGAGCGCACCGTCGACGTCCACATCAGTTGGCTGCGCACCAAGCTGCGGGCCGCGGACGGACACGACTATTTCCGCGCCGTGCGCGGTGTGGGCTACGCCTTTGCGCCGATGCCTGACAGCGAATGACCCCGGATCCTCGCGCCGTCGCCGCATTCGAAGCGCTCCTGGCTCGCACCGGCGGGGCGCTGGTGCTGATCGTCGACCAGCGGCTGCGCCTCGTGCGGGCCGGTGCCGAAGCGGCGCTGCTTGCCGAACGGCCTCACGCCGAGCTGGTCGGCATGAGCCTGATCGCTGCCTTCGGTTCGGCGTCACTCGACGCAGTCGCCCGTGAGGCGCTCACGTTTGGAAGAGCGGCGGTGGGCGAGGCGCAACTCGGCCGCCTTGGGAGTCGCTCGTTCACCGTGGACGCGGTGCCGCTGGGCGGCGGCGGCCTGGTCATATCGCTGTCGGACATCTCGACCATCCGGCGTGTCGAGCGGGTGCGGCGCGACTTCTTGGCCAACATCAGCCACGAACTGAGGACGCCGCTCTCCTCGATCAAGCTGCTCGCTGAGACGATCTCGGCCGGTGCCATCGGGGATGCGGTCACCTCGCGTGAATTCGCTGCGCAGATCGGCCGCGAGGTCGATCAGCTGACGCAGCTGGTCGACGAACTGCTCGACCTGTCGATGATCGAGTCGGGCGAGAGCAAGCTCATGATCGAGGCGGCCGATCCGGGCCAGCTGGTACACGCCACGGCAGAGCGGATCGGTCCGGTGGCCACTCGACGGGGGATGACCGTTCGCGAACTGGCGAACACCGCCGACGGAGCCGGGGTGCGGGCGGCGGCAGATCCGACGCGACTCGGCCAGGCGCTCGTGAACCTGGCGCACAACGCCGTGAAGTACAGCCGGCCGGGGGGCGAGATCCGCCTCGGCTGGGAGGCCGGGCCGTCAACCGTGCGCTTCGTGGTGGCCGACGACGGGATCGGCATCGGTCTGGCTCACCAGGCCCGGGTCTTCGAGCGCTTCTACAAAGTCGACCGGTCGCGAACGCGCGACGACACCGACGAGGGGGTCCTCACCGGCAGCGCGGGCCTGGGACTGGCAATCGTGCGACACATCGCGGAGGCGCATGGTGGTGTGGCGGGCGTGGAGAGCGTCGAGGGGGTCGGCTCGATCTTCTGGATCGACGTTCCGCGCACGGCCAGCGGAGCGAAACCACGCGTCACGCGACGCGCAGATCGACAGTGACCGAAGTGTGGGTGATATGGTTGTGCGGTCAACCATGAGCGCAAGCCCACCGATCCCCTCTCCCCGCGACCCGCGCCTCGACGCGTGGCGTGCCTTTCTGTTCGCTCATGCCCAGGTTCGCCGCCAGCTCGAGCGCGAGCTCCAGTCCGAGCAGGCGATGGGGCTCGGGGAGTACGAGGTCCTCCTGCTGCTGGCGGGTTCCGAGGCCAGGCGGCTGCGGATGAGCGAGCTGGCGGAGCGCCTGGTCCTCTCGCGGAGCGGGGTGACCCGCCTGATCGACCGGCTGCAGGCCGACGGGCTGGTCGAGCGCGGCTCATGCGACACCGATCGCCGGGGCTCCTGGGCGATCCTGACCGATGCCGGCTACAACCGGCTGCGCGACGCCTCCCCGACCCACCTGCGCGGAGTGGGGGAGCACTTCCTCGACCGCATCCCCGCCGCCGAGCTGGAGGCGATGCGCCGCACCCTCGAGCGCGTGGTCGAGCCGGACTAGCTCGCCGGCGACGGGCTCGCGCCCGACAGCTCCCCGGCCGCATCGGCGCGCAGGCTGCGGACCATGGCCGCCCGCGGGTCGTCGGGGGCCAGCTGCAGGAAGAGGTCGAACTGCCGGATCGCTTCGGCCGTGTCCTTGCCGGTGCGGAGCGCGATGAGGCCCCGGAAGAAGGGGATGTCCGGCTCATTGGCCGCAATACTGGCGTACGAGTCGGTGGCGGCCCGCGCATCGGCCAGGTCATCAGCGGTGAGGTAGGCAGTCACCAGGCGCCGATAGGCGGACCGATTCTGTGGCTCCAGCGAAATGAGTACTTGCAACGCCACGGCTGCGCGGCGCAGCTCCTCGGCCATGCTGCCGGCGAGGTAGGCGTCGGCCAGGTCGGAGAGCACCGTCGCGCTGCTGGGATCGGCCTTCAGCTCGCCAAGCAAGCGCTGAATGTCGGCGAGCCTTGCAGCTTCCTGCGCCCGGGCATCGGCCAGGGCCTGGTCCACGACGGTGCGCTCGCCCAGGCCGATGGGCGCGGGCAGCGCAAACCCCACCACCAGCGCCACGCCCAGCACCCCGCCCAGCCAGGCGGCGGCGCGCCGACCACTGGCCGCGGGGAGCGGCTGCGGGCTGCCGCCGCGAGCTGCTTCCAGTTCGGCCAGCGTTGACGCCGCGCGATCCTCCGCCTCGCCGCGCTGGCGCGCGTAGCTCTCGTCGTCGAGCGAGGCGGCACGACGATCCGCCTCGACGTCATGCAGAGCCTCGAGCGCGACCCGATGCCGCAGCTGGGGGCCTTCGATGTCCACGTCATGCGGAAGCAGAGGCGCCCCGCGACGCAGCGGCCAGCCGATTGCCGCGGCGGCTGCCGCGGCCAGGATCAACAGCAGCGCCCACTGGCCGATGTCAGGCATCGAGCTCCTCCAGCTCCTCGCGCACGCGCCGGCGCAGCGCTTCGCCGGCGCTCGGCTCCCCCGTCGTCGCGGAGGCCGCGCGCCTGCCGCGGAGCAGCCAGCCGGCCAGCGCCAGGCCACCCACCAGGAGCGCTGCGCCGGGCAGCCACCAGGCGATCGGTGCGGTGGGTGCCAGCAGGATCCACTCGCCATACCGGTCCACGAAGTGCTGGCGCACCTGGGCCGGTGCCTGACCCGCGGCCAGCAGCTCGGCGATCTCGCGGCGGATGGCGTTGGCCGCGGCGGTGCGCGACTCCGCGACCGAGAGCGACTGGCAATCCGGACAGCGCAGCTCGCCGGCCAGCTGGCGTGCCTGCTCAACCGGCGTCAGCGACTGGGCCGGCTGCAGCAGCTGCACGACGACCAGCCCGGCCAGCGCCAGCAGCGCGGCGAGTGCCAGCGGCAGCACAAGCCGCCTCATGGCGTGATCCCCAGGGCGGCCAGCTGCTCGGCCACGATCGCGTCAGTGAGTGGCCCGACATGGCGTGCCACCACGATCCCCCGTGCATCGACGAAGAAGGTCTCCGGCGGACCGGTCACGCCGTAGTCGATCGTGATGCGGCCGTCGGCGTTGAGCAGGTTCGGCCAGCTGACCTGGCCGTACCGCGCGAGGAAGCCGCGGGCGCCATCGGGCGTATCGTTGACCAGCACGCCGACCAGCCGCACCAGGGCGCCGTAGCGCGCCGCCAGGTCCAGCAGGACCGGGTGCTCCTCGACGCACGAGGGGATGCAGTAGCTCGCCCAGAAGTTGACGATCGCCGGCTTGCCGGCCAAATCGGCCGACGAGAAGCGGTCCCCCTCCAGGGTCGTCCCGGCGAAGGCGGGCATCGGCTTGCCGACCAGGGGCGAGGGGATCAGCCGCGGATCGCGGC
>JAYUGK010000016.1:0-7898 GCA_043738415.1 Chloroflexota bacterium
GGCCACCGCGGGGTCGCGGGCCGCCCCGAGTGAGACGAGGTGCGCGGCGTACGGAGCCACCTCTGCCGGCCACGCGATTCCCTTCTCGTCGTGGTGCGCCTCGACGATGCAGGCCATCGCCCTTCCCAGGCCGATCCCGTAGCTGCCCATCACGATGAACCGGCGGCTGCCGTCCTCGGCCAGGTACGTGGCGTTCAGCTTTTCGGTGAAGTCGGTGCCGAGCTTGAAGATGTTGCCGACCTCGATCCCCTTGCGCAGCGCGACCGCCGCCGCGCACTGCGGACACGGGTCACCCTCCCTCGCGTTGGTGATATCGGCGATCAGGTCCGGCGTGAAGTCGCGCCCGACGTTCACGTTCAGCAGGTGATGCCCGTGGCGATTCGCTCCGGCGACCAGGTTCGGCGAGCGGGCAACCAGCTCGTCCACCACCACGAGGGTGTCGTGCGCGCCGATCGGCGAGGCGTAGCCGGGTTCCATCCCGGCGGCCTGGATCTCCTCGGCGTGCGCAGGTCGCAGGCCGCCGATGGCCTTGACCGCGTTCGACAGCTTCGTCTCGTTGACCTCGAAGTCGCCGCGCACGATGGCGGTCACCATGCGACCGTCCCCGGTCACGAAGAAGATCGCCTTGGCGGTGCGCTCCTCGCTCACCCCCAGGAACGAGGCCAGCGCCGCAATTGTCGGCGTCTCGGGAGTGGCGACCTCCTCGGTCGGGCGCAGCTCCTCCGCCGGCGGCGCTGGCTTGCCGACCACCGCGATCTGCTGGTTGGCCGCGTAGCCGCATGCGTCGCACAGCACCAGCGTGTCCTCGCCGTGCTCGTTGAGGACCATGAACTCGTGGGCAAGGCTGCCGCCCATGATCCCGACATCGGCGCCCACCACCAGCGTCTCGAGGCCGAGCCGGCCGAAGATCTTCTCGTACGCCTCGTAGTGCAGCTGGTAGGACCGATCGAGCGCCTCAGCATCGGGGTCGAGCGTGTAGGAGTCCTTCATCACGAACTCGCGGACCCGGATCAGGCCGCCGCGGGAGCGCGGCTCGTCGCGGAACTTGGTCTGGAAGTGATAGACGATGGCCGGCAGCTGGCGATAGCTCTTGACCAGGTCGCGCAGCAGATCGGCGACCACCTCCTCGTGGGTCATGGCCAGCACCATGTCGCGTCCGGATCGGTCCTTGAAGCGGACCATCTCGGGACCGATCTTCTGGTAGCGGCCGCTTTCGCGCCACAGGTCGGCGGGATGCACCACCGGCATCTCCATCTCCTGGCCGCCGATGCGGTTCATCTCCTCGCGGATCACCTGCTCGATTCGTTGGCTGACCCGGAACCCGAGCGGCAGCAGCGAATAGATCCCCGCACCCAGCTGTCGGACATAGCCGGCTCGCACCAGGAGCTGGTGCGACACCATCTCGGCGTCGGCCGGATTGTCGCGGAGCGAGGCGAAGAAGAGCTTGGAGAGGCGCATGGAGCGCTGATTCTAGCCGGTGGCGGGGGCGGTCCCGTCATCTCCCTCGGCCAGGCCGACCAGGTGCTCGGAGGAGCGCAACCCGTTGAGAGGCAGGAGGGCGAACAGCAGCAGACCCAGCGACACGACCAGCATGCCGTCGATCCCATGCCACTCGGCGGCCGCCCCGCCGGCCAGGGCTCCGGTGATCTGGCCAAGAGCCAGGAAGACCGAGTAGAGCCCCATGATCGCCCCGCGATCGGCCGGATGCGCCTCGCTGATGTCGGCCAGCAGTCCCAGCGCCGCGGGGGTGGCGCCGGCCATCACGAACAGGCCGCCCAGCATGAACGCCGCCAGCGGCACCTGGAGCAACACCCCGCCCGCCTGAGAGTGGTTCAGCCCGAAGACGGCGCCCATCATGGCCAGGCCGCCGACGATCCCGACGGCGATGATGGTGGTGCGCCGATAGCGCTTGAAGCGGTTGCCCCAGTAGAGCAGGCCGCCGAAGAAGACGAGCAGGGCCACGCCCATCCCGATGCTGACCTGGGTCGGCCCGAAGCCGCCCATCAGGAGCTGGTCGGCGAAGCGCGGCGACGGTTCCTTGACCAGCTGGAAGACCGATTGCGTGGTCCACGAGCCGAGCACCGCGTTGAGGGCGATCCAGGTCGGCGCCAGAAGCCAGACCCGCCCGCTGCTGAACACGCGCCGATACCGGGCGAAATCAAATCCCGGCGGCCGCAGCTCGGCCGAATGCACCGGCGTAACCGCGAGGTGGCCGTGGGTGGCCACGTCGGCGACGCCCCAGCGGTAGATGCTGAACGAGACGCCGTAGATGACCGCATTCAGCAGGAAGGCACTGCGCGCCATCGTCTCCCACAGCGGGCCCGCGGCCACGATGCCCAGGCCCAGGCCCGCCAGGGTGGCGGCCTCGAAGCGTGCCACTGTCCGTCCCCGGAGCACCTCGCTGCGGCTGGTGACGACTGCGATGTAGCCGAGGATCGACGGAATGCTGGCGCCCGCCGCGGCCCCCTCCAGGAAGCGGGTGCTGCCGAGCAGGAAGAGATTGGTCGTGATCGCGGTCAGGATCACCGCCACCGCGCCGAAGGCCGGACCCCACTGCATCACGCGGTGCGCACCGAGCCGATCGGCCAAAACCCCGAAGAACGGCGACAGCACCAGCTCGGCGATGAAGTAGGTGGCGGTCAGCAGACCGACCAGGAAGGAGCTCACCTCGGGCCCGCCATGCTTGGGCAGCGCGGCCACGTAGTAGAGGAACAGGCCACCGGTGAGGCCAGTGGAAAAGCGAAGGGTGAAGGTGCCGAACAGGACGGCGCGGATGGAACTGTTCACGGGAGCGGAAGGGTACCTGCTTCGCCCTGCCGTGTGCGGCCAGCGCTCGACGAGCGCAGTTCAGCTGGTCCGCTCGTCAGGGGGGCCGGCCGACAGATCTGTCATCGGCGTGACGATCGAGGCGGCCGCCGAGCGCCTGCGGCGAGCGCGAACCAGGAGCAGTGATCCTCCCGTGAGCACAAACAACGCACCGCCGGCTTCAGCTGCCCGCAGCTGTCCGGCATAGGTCGCACCTTCTCGGGTC
This sequence comes from Chloroflexota bacterium, assembly GCA_043738415.1. GTDB lineage: Bacteria > Chloroflexota > Limnocylindria > QHBO01 > QHBO01 > CF-167. Next base: position 3,032 of record JAYUGK010000016.1, read on the forward strand.
GCGGCAGCCCGACCCGCCGCCTGGTCGGCGCTCGCCAGATCGCCGGACTCGAAGGCGCTGCCGGCCGCGGCCAGGTCCCCGGACGGATCGGCTCCGATCAGCCCGAGCGCCTCGATCAGGTCCGGCTCATCGGCCAGGGCGCGGGACGCTTCCTGGATCTGGTCGAGGGTCGCCAGCTCGGCGTTCGCCTCGAGGCTGGCCGCGTCCAACGCCCCGCCGTCGGTCCCTTCGAAGGCCTGGCGCAGGGTGGCCGGCACGCCCAGGCCCAGCACCTCCGCCTGCGACGTGATGCGCCCGCGCTCGGCCAGCACATCGGTGGCGACCTTCATCTCCGCCTCTGCCGCGTCGAAGCTCCATGCGCCCATGTCGACCCGAATCCGCTGCGGGAGGTCCCATGATCCTGCCAGTGCGGCGACGGTGCGGTACTGGTCGCGCGCCGTGCTGCGCTCAGGGAGCATCGGCTGCTGCGCCGCATCGACCACCCATCCCGACCACAGGTCGTCGTACGACGCCCCGGTGCGCTCGTCCAGCAGGTCGAGAAGGCGCTGCCAGCCAGGCTGCAGCGCCGGAACCCCGCGGCGCGGCGGCCCGTCGGCATGGAGCGGCTGATATGGCATGTTCCCCTCGTCCACGGCGCTCCAGACGCGCCGCAACCCCGCCAGGTCGGTCCGCTCGAAGATGAGCAGGGCAAGCTGGTAGGTGGCCGCGTAGGCATAGTCCTCGACCCCGGGGCCGACCGTGCCGAGCGAGCCCCAGTCGTTGAGCGGGATCTTGCTGGCGAGCAGCTCATCGGTCAGCTCATAGGTGGCCCCGTGGGCGCCGATCGCGGTCCCGGCCTGCACCCCGTAGAACTCCGCCCACGCCTCGCCGATCCAGCGGTCGGGCAGCAGGTTCTGGTTGAACCAGGCATGAGCAGCCTCGTGCAGCGCGACAAACGCGTCCGCGTCGTAGCGGACCCGGATGAGCTCCTCGCTCGAGTTGTAGATACCCGCGTACTCGCCCAGGCGGCTGGTCGCAGCCTCTTCCACCTTGAGCGTGCCGACCACCGGATAGGCCAGGCCGATGAGCTCCTTCAGGGCGGGGAGGCCCCGTGTCATGAGGTCCTTGAGTCGGGCGCCCCAATCCGCGTCATCGTCCCAGGCCCGGACCCAGACAGGGGCGCTTTCGCCGTCGATGCCGACCAGGAAGCGGATCTCGGTGAAGGCACCGGGACGATCTGCGGACACGTATGCGGCAAATGCAAACGGATCAGGGATGGACGTGGCGGACAGCAGCGTTCCGCCATCGGTGGTCTGCGAGACCGTCAGCGGATCGCCCTGGGCGGTAGGGGTGAAGCCGGGCGGCAGCAGGACCTGCACACTCCCGCCCGGCTCGCCTCCGGTCCCGAAGGCCCAGACCGGGAAGGCCACGATGCTTCGTCCGACGCGCACGTCGCGGTTGGGCGCGCCACCCGGATCGGGCAGGTCGAAGCTCAGGCTGAAGGGGTACGGCTCCCCGTAGTGGACCTCGCTCCCGAAGGTGACCTCGACCTTCACGTAGTCGGGCGTGGTCGCGACCACGCTCACCGCCAGCCGCGTGGCGCCGGAGCTGGCGCTGAAGCCGGTGGCGCCGGGCTGGACGCCGATGCTGGTGGCCGTGTAATAGACCAGGCTGGTGTCGGTGTTGGGCGTGTACGAGGTGACCACCGCATCGACCGTGATGTGGATCCGCGCCTCGTCCGGGAGGGCCTGGTAGCGGGTGTCCGCCACCATGACCAGGCCGCGGTCGGCCGCGCGCGCATGGTGGCCGCTCGGCAGCGCGGCCGGGGCAACCGCGAGCAGCAGCAGGGTTGCCGCCACCAGGACGGCCGGGCGGCGCCTCTCCGGGCTCATCAGGAGATCAGCATAGCCCTGCCCGGCGAAATGAAAACGCGCTCGCCGGTCGCGGCGAGCGCGTCATCGGAGGATGGCTGGCTCAGGCGGTCTTGGACTCGAGTGCCAGGAGGCCAAAGGCAGCCTCCAGCTGCTCGGCAGGGCGGAAGCCGACCGCTGCGCGCGGAGCTTCGCCCGGCGCGAAGTACACCACGGTGGGAATGCTCATCACGCTGTAGTGCATGGCGGTGTGCGGGTTGGCGTCAACGTCGAGCTTGAGCACCTCGACCGACCCGGCGTACTTCTCCGCCAGCTTCTCGATCTCGGGTGCAACCAGCCGACAGGGACCGCACCAGGCGGCCCAGAAGTCGACGATCACCGGCTTGTCGCTGTGGAGCACCAGCTGCTCCCAGTTGGCGTCGGTCGCCTCGCGGACGTTCGACATCGGTCTTGAATGGTCCTTTCTCTCGTCGCCGGTCTCAGCGGGCGACCTGCTGCAGGATACGGTAGATCTCGAGGACCTGCGGGTCCGCGAGCCGGTAGAAGACGGTGCTTCCCTCGCGGCGTGAAGCGACGATCCCGGCCGAGCGCAGGACGGCGAGGTGCTGACTCATGTTCGGCACCTGGCAGCCGACGTCGCGGGAGAGGTCGCTCACCGATCGCTCTCCGTCCGCCAGCCGCTCGACCACGCACAGACGCTTTGCGTCGGAGAGCGCCCGAGCGATGGTCGCCGCGCGGTCGCGCAGCAGGTCACGGGAGAGGATCGTGTCCATTGCCGCGATTCTCTCATTGTTTGCGCAAGGACGCAAGTCATGGCGGTATCAACGACCGGGCTGTGACACCGCATGCACCGATGTCTCCGTCCCCGGCAGATCGCGTACCGATAGCTGCGTGACGCGAGCCGCCCAGAAGCGCACTGACCCAGCTGCCACGAAGAGGGCCGCAAACGCCCCGTAGCCACCGACCAGCATGACCCCCGATCCGGTGAGCAGGCCGGCCGCATAGGCGGCCACGTTGCGCACTACGAATCGGCTCTGGAAGGCGATCACCGATGGCCCGGTGGCAAGGCGGAAGAGGCGCTCGTTGGCGGAAAGCTGGCCGGCCGTATCGCCTGCGGCCATCAGCACTGCAACGACCAGCAGCACAAGTGGGGCGAGCGGGTTGGCCGGATGCGCCGCAAGCGCCAGCAGCAGCGCACCGGAGCGCAGCAGCATCGCGCGCCGCAGCAGCCGGGACGAGGAGCCACGGGCAAGGTGCGAGCTGACGTAGATCGACGACAGGACCAGGGTTGCCGACGAGGTCGCCGAGATCGCAATTGCGAAGCCCGGGCCGCTGTGCAGCACCACGATGGCATAGACCGACAGGAACGGCGCCAGGCCCGCCGCCAGCGAGGCCAGGGTGAGCACCTGCGCCAGGCCGCGCAATCGACCGTCGTCAGCGACCGCCGCCGCGCGGTGTTTGGGAACCCGGACACGCCCCGGCGACGGGATGCGGCGCAGCAGGAAGGCCGGCACCAGGCCGGCGACCCCGGCCACCGTGAGCGGCAGCACGTAGGCCCACAGGCCGATGCGCGTGACCGTACTGTCCATGGTCAATGCCAGCGGCAGCAGAACCACCGACCCGATCCCCAGCGCGATGCCCGCCAGTCGTGGTGTCACGAGGCGCCGCTCGGCGTCGGGCAGGATGATCTGGTACCACGCCTGGAGCGAGCCGTAGGCGATCGCGCCGAGCGAGCCGAGAACTCCCACGACAAGAGCCACGCCGGCGACGGCGGCCCACCTGGGGAGCACCCCGGCCGCGGTCAGCGCCACGACGCCCGCCAGCAGCAGCCCGCGCGGCTCCCCGATCGTGGCGGCAGTGACCACGAGCCCCCGCAGGTTGCCTTCGGTGCGCTCGAGCAGTTGCGGGATGAAGCGCTGGGCCGTGGTGCCGATCACCGGCAGCACCGCCAGCAGAGTCGCCAGGGCCGGGTGCGCGCCCAGCGCAAGCAGCAGGGGAATGACGATCGCCGGTCCCGACAGCGCGGCGATGAAGCCCTGGGCGACCGCCAGCGCACGAAACGGTCGATAGCGCTGGCTGGCGAAATTGCGCCAGTCAGCCAGCGCGGCGCTGGCGGCTGATGGTGGGGTGGGCGAGATCACGGGTCCTCCGGTTACGTCGCAAGCGCAGGGGAGGCAGGGATCGGCTGCCAGATCGCGACATGCAAGGTGTCGCGGCCTGCCGACAATCTCAACCCATGACCATTCAGCTCATCTGCCCCTGGTGCCAGGACGAAGTTGCCTTCACGGTCCACGACGCGGACGACGAGATCGCGTGCCACGCGTGCGGAACGCGAAGTCAATTTGCCCCGGACAGCACCATCACCTTCGACCTGCTGTACGCCCCGGCCGCCTGAGCCGCGGACCCTAGGACTCGGTGATCTCGATCGTCTCGATCCGGTCACCGGGCTTGGGGTCGCGCATCGGGTCGCGCTCGCGGATCGCCAGGAGGACATCCATCCCGTCGCTCACCTTGCCGAACACGCTGTGTCGCCCGTCAAGATGCGGTGTCGCGGCCAAGGTGATGAAGAACTGTGATCCGTTGGTGCCCGGCCCGGCGTTGGCCATCGACAGGACCCCGGGGCCGTCATGGCGCTTCCGCGCAGAGACCTCATCCTTGAATTTGTAGCCGGGGCCGCCGCTGCCGGTGCCGGTCGGGTCGCCGCCCTGCGCCATGAAGCCGGGGATGACCCGGTGAAAGGTGGTGCCGTCGTAGTAGCCGGCGCGCGCCAGGTTCACGAGGTTCTCGACGGTGAGCGGCGCGTCAGCCGCGAACAACTCGCAGGTGATATCCCCGCGCTCGGTCTTGATCCTGGCGTGATAGGTGCGCGCCAGGTCCAGGGTTCCGGTCGGTGGCATCGGTCGGTCAGGCATCAAGTCTCCGAGGGTGTGGAATGGATGTCCGATCCTACCGGACGAGACGAGACCGCGCCGACTCGCGAGACAGATTCCAGGACTGCCACGCGCTGAGGCCGCGAT
>JAYUGK010000017.1:0-7888 GCA_043738415.1 Chloroflexota bacterium
GCGATGGCGGCGCCGAGCGGAGGTCGTAGCCGTCGACCAGCGCCTCCAGGTAGAGTCCCGTGCCGCAGACCACCAACGGCAGGTGACCACGTGCGGCGATACCGTCGATCAGCGGTCGTGCCGCCGCCACCCAATCGGCGACTGAAAACGGCTCATCGGGGGCCACCAGGTCCAGCAGGTGGTGGGGTACGGCCCGTCGGGCTACCGCGTCCGGCTTGGCCGTTCCGATATCCATGCCACGGCGCACCTGGCGCGAATCGGCGACCAGGATCTCAAGGGGAATCTGCGCTGCCAAGGCCAGGGCCAGGTCGCTCTTCCCCGACCCGGTTGGACCGACGATGGCTGCCAGCGGCGCGGGCGATGACGGGCCCACCGCGGCTCAGACCTCGATCAGCCGCTGCACCTGGCTGATCGAACGCGCGCGACCGGTCGCCCGCTCGGCTTCGATCACCACCGCGTTGAAGCTGACGGCACCGTCGGCCACCGCGAAACGGGTTGGCAGATGGGTCAAGAACCGCGGCAGTACCGTCTCCAGGCTGAAACCGATCACCGAATCTCGAGGCCCGGTCATGCCGATGTCGCTGATGTAGGCGGTCCCCTTGGGGAGCAACCGGGCGTCGGCGGTCGGGACGTGCGTATGCGTGCCAACGACCGCAGAAACACGCCCATCGAGATACCAGCCCATGGCGTTCTTCTCGCTGGTGATCTCGCAATGGAAGTCGACGATGCGCACGGGCGGCAATGGCTCGGCGGCCCCGTCCAGCAGCGCATCCATGGCGGCGAAGGGCGAGTCGAGCTGGTTCATGAAGACGCGCCCCATGACGTTCACGACCGCCACCTGGTCCCCGTCGGGGAGAGCGTAAAGCAGCCAGCCACGCCCCGGGGCCTCGTCTGGGTAGTTGAGGGGGCGCAGCACGGGGCGACCCGAGTCGAGGTAGTCGTAGATCTCGCGCTTGTCCCAGATGTGGTTCCCGCTGGTGATGACGTCGACCCCATTGGCCAGCAGCTCTTCCGCGAGGCTGGGAGTGAGGCCCGCCCCGGCCGCCAGGTTCTCCCCGTTGGCGATCACCATGTCCAGGTTAAATTCCGCACGAGCGGCGCGCAGGCTCTGAACGACAGCCAGCCGACCCGGCTTCCCGATGATGTCTCCGATGACCATGCACCGCAGGAGTGCGGCGCGATCGGTCATCTGGCGTAGTCGACCGCACGCGTCTCGCGGATCACGGTCACCTTGATCTGGCCGGGGTAGCGGAGTTGCTCCTCGATCTTCTTGACGATGTCGCGGGCAAGGCGGGTCGAGGCCAAGTCGTCGATATCCTCGGGTCGAACCAGGATCCTGATCTCGCGCCCGGCCTGGATGGCGTAGCAGCGTTCCACGCCGGGGAAGCTCAGCGCGATCTCCTGCAGGTCATCGAGCCGCTTGACGTAGTTGTCGAGCGACTCACCGCGGGCCCCTGGGCGCGAGGCGCTGATGGCATCGGCGATCTGCACTACGGTGGCCTCGATCGATTCCTGCTCGACCTCCTGGTGGTGCGCCGCGATGCAGTTGCAGACCACGGCATTGATGCCATAGCGCTTCGCGATGTCACCGCCGATCAGGGCATGCGGCCCTTCAACCTCGTGGTCGACCGCTTTGCCGATGTCGTGCAGCAACCCGCCCTTCTTCGATTCGGCCACGTTGGCCCCGATTTCGGCAGCCAGCAGGCCGGCCAGGCGTCCCGTCTCGATGCAGTGGTTCAGCACGTTCTGACCGTAGCTGGTCCGGTACTTGAGACGTCCCAACAGTTTGATCAGCTCGGGGTGCAGGCCCGGAACTCCGGCGTCGTAGGCGGCCTGTTCACCCGCCTGGCGCATCACCACTTCGATCTCGGTGCGGCACTTGGCGACCACCTCTTCGATGCGGCCAGGATGAATGCGCCCGTCGCTGATCAGCTTGGTGAGCGCCATGCGCGCCACTTCGCGACGGACCGGGTCGAATCCGGAGAGTACAACCGCTTCCGGGGTGTCATCGATAATCAGATCGACCCCGGTGGCCTGCTCGAGGGCGCGGATGTTGCGCCCCTCCCGACCGATGATCCTCCCTTTCATCTCCTCAGACGGGAGAGGAACCACGGTCACCGTGGTCTCGGAGGTATGGTCGGCGGCCATTCGCTGGATGACCGTGGTCAGCACCCGGCGTGCCCGATCTTCACCTTCCTCGATGGCGTGCCGCTCGATCTCGCGGACCTGGTGGCGTGCCTCTGCCTCCGCCTCGTCGACGATGTGCTGAATGAGGCTCTGGCGTGCCTCATTGACCGAGAGCCCGCTGACACGTTCGAGCTCGAGGAGCTGGCGCTGCTCCAGCTCGGCGAGGTGCGCCTTCTCGGTCTCCAGGTCACGCTGGCGCTCCTCGAATGCGGCCTCGCGGCGCTCAACCGATTCGACCTTGCGGTCATGGCTCTCACCGCGATCGAGCAGCAATCGCTCCTGCCGCTGCAGGTCGGCCCGCTTCTCACGGGCCTCGTCCTCTGCGGCGCGCAGCAACTTGAGGGCGTCGCCCTTCCCCTCGAGGACGATCTCTTTCTGCTTGGCGCGTGCCTCGGCCGTGATGCGTTCGGCATACCCTTCGGCATTCTTCACGCTGTTCGCCGCCAAGAAGCGGCGAATCAGGTATCCGAGTCCGATTCCGGCCAAAAGGGCGGCAAACGCCGCCCCGACGGCGATGGTGGTATCAGTCATCGGCTCCTCCGGTCGTTGGAGCCCTTGTTGGGCGAAGGCTCGCGTCGCTTGCGCAACGCAGGTATCAGGCGAAAGGTCGATCGGCGGCCTGACCGTGAATGTCGGGATGCCGTCTGGGGAGTGTAGCGCAAGTCCGCCGAACCGACGCCGACGGGATTCAGTCGTCCGTGATCTCGACCGCGGCAGCGGAGCGCAACGTGGCGCGGACCGTCTCGAGGTCGAAGCCGCGACGCATGAGAAAACCCCCGACGCGCTGGATGGATCTGATGTCCGTGGGCAAAGCTCGACCCTTCAGGTGGCGCTCCAGGGCGATCCGCGCGCGCTCGGTCTCGTTGCCTGGGAGCACCTCGCCGTCGCGTCCTGGTTCGGCCAACTCTGAGCTGCGCAGTGACTCAAGCACCTGCTGCGGCACGCCGTGCTGGCGCAACTCGGCTTCGACCATGCGCCGCCCGCGCGGAGCGTGCCGGTCCCGCTGCTCGGCCCACCACCTGGTGAAGGCAACATCGTCGACGTACCCCATCTTCGCCAGGCGCTGGAGGGTCGTGGCGATGACGTCGTCGCTGGCCGCGGCTCGACGAAGTCGGCGCTCCAGCTCCCACCGAGTCCGCGGACGCGCGCCGAGGAAATGAATCGCGGTCTCAATGGCTGCCTCGGCGTCTGGCGCAGGGCGCTCGCCAGCATTCGCATCGCGCGGGCGGCGGCGGCCGGCCATCGAATTGCGTCGACTCCCCTACTCCGCTTCCGGGATGCCCCCGACCCCGATCTCGATCGAAGAGACCTTGCCGCGGATCTCGCCATCGATCTTGTCGGCCAGGTCCGGGTGGCCCTTGAGGAAATCGCGGGCGTTCTCGCGTCCCTGGCCAAGCCGGGTCTCACCGTAGTTGAACCATGCCCCGGTCTTGGACAGGATTCCGGCGGCGATTCCCACGTCGAGCAGGCCTCCTTCGCGGCTGATCCCCTCGTTGTACATGATGTCGAACTCCGCCAGTCGGAATGGGCTGGCGACCTTGTTCTTGACCACCTTGACGCGGGTACGCGAGCCGATCGCATCGGTCCCGTTCTTGAGCGTCTCGATGCGGCGGATGTCCATCCGGATCGAGGCGTAGAACTTGAGAGCGCGGCCGCCGGGCGTCGTCTCCGGGCTGCCGAACATGACGCCGATCTTCTCTCGCAGTTGGTTGGTGAAGATCAGAGCGGTGTTGCTGCGGTTGATGGCCCCGGCCAGCTTTCGCAGCGCCTGGCTCATGAGGCGAGCCTGCAGGCCCATGAAGCTGTCGCCCATGTCACCCTCGATCTCCGCACGCGGCACGAGCGCTGCGACCGAGTCGATGATCACCACGTCGACCCCGTTGCTGCGGATCAGCGTCTCGGCGATCTCAAGCGCCTGCTCGCCGGTGTCGGGCTGCGAGACGAGCAGGTCGTCGACGTTGACGCCGACGTTGCGGGCATAGCCGGGGTCGAGCGCGTGCTCCGCGTCGATAAACGCCACGAAACCGCCGGCACGCTGCGCATTGGCGGCGATGTGGTAGCACAGGGTCGTCTTGCCGCTTGACTCGGGGCCGTAGATCTCGGTGATCCGGCCGCGCGGAACGCCGCCCACGCCGAGCGCCAGGTCGAGCGCTACCGATCCGGTGGGCACGACCTCGACCACCATCTTGGCGCCCTTGTCGCCAAGCCGCATGATCGCGCCGCGGCCGAACTGCTTCTCGATTTGCAGAATGGCGGCATCGACCGCGCGTCCGCGCTCTCCATCGCGCGGGGTGGGGGTCTCTTCCTGGGCGGGTGCCACCGGGGCGTCCATGGTCTTGCGGGCTCCTTCTCTGGTCACTCCCGGCGGCGAATCAGGTCAAGCCTCCTCGCCGGGTTCGCTGCGCGGCTTGCGCTTCTTCTTGACTACCTCGACCGTCATCGGCTGGTCATAGGCCGATGCCGGCTGGATCTTGGGCGCCTTCTCCTTGGGCTTGCGCTTCTCCTGGTGACGCGGTCGATCTCGCCCTTTGGCCATGTTGAGCCTGACCTCCGATCTTGGCCGGTCGAGGTGTTCGCCAGCCTGGCCGATGAGGCCTTATCGGCCCCTTAGCGTCGGCTTAGCGGACATCGCTCCGACCGTCACCGTAGTGCACTCTGACGGCGTCCCGAACTGATGTGAACGAGCCGTCGGCGAGAGCCGCTCGGATCTGCCCCATCAGGTCCAGAGTATAGGTGAGGTTATGCAGCGAGGCGAGGCGATAGGCGAGCAATTCCTCGGCTCGAAAGAGGTGGGCCAGGTACGCCCGGGAGTGGTTGCGGCAGGCCTCGCAGCCGCACGCCGAGTCGACCGGCGCGGCGTCATCGAGGAACCGAGCGTTACGGAGATTGAGCTTCCCTTCGCTGGTCCAGAGCTGCCCGGTGCGGGCCACCCGGGTGGGCAGAACGCAGTCGAACATGTCCACTCCACGCTCGACCGCGTCGAAGAAGTCGGGAGGTGCGCCAACGCCCATCAGGTAGCGCACGCGAGGATCGTCGCCTAGGGCATCGACGACCGTTTCGAGCGTGCGCGCCATGTCGGCCTTGCTCTCCCCCACCGACAGCCCCCCGATCGCCAGGCCGTCGAAGGGCAGTGCGGCGATCGCCGCGACGCTTTGCCGGCGCAGCCCGTCATCGACGCCGCCCTGGACGATCCCGAACAGTGCCTGGTCCGGGCGGGTCCGCGCCGCCAGGCAGCGCGTCGCCCAACGGTGAGTCCGCTCCATCGCGTCGCTGACTTGTGCGGCCGGCAGGGTGGCGTCGACCAGCTGGTCGAAGGCCATGGCGATGTCACTGCCGAGCGCCTCCTGGATCTCGATCGCGCGCTCGGGGGTCAGTCGCTGTGGCGATCCGTCGAGGTGACTGGTGAAGGTCACGCCGTCATCGTCAACTCGTCTCAGGTGGCCGAGACTGAAGACCTGGAAGCCGCCCGAGTCGGTCAGCAGCGGCCCGTCCCAGCCCATGAACCGATGGAGTCCGCCAAGCCGCGCGATGCGTTCATGCCCCGGCCGCAGAGAGAGGTGGTAGGTGTTGGCCAGGATGATCTGTGCCCCCGCACGGCGCAGGTCACCGGGGGTCAGGCTCTTCACCGTCGCCTGTGTGCCGACCGGCATGAACTGCGGCGTGTCGATGGCCCCGTGCGGTGTCGTCAGCGTGCCGAGTCGCGCCTGCCCGGTCGTGGTGGCGCGGAATGAGAATGAGATCGGCGAGGCCACGCAGCCAGCCTAGCCGATGAACATGGCATCGCCGAAGCTGAAGAACCGATAGCCCTCGGCCAGGGCGGCACGATAGGCGGCCAGCAGCGTGTCGCGCGCCTCGAGAGCAGTCGCCCCACGCATGCCTGCCTGTACGAACGCGGTCACCAGCAGCAGCAGGGAGCTCCTTGGCAGGTGGAAATTGGTGATCAGCGCATCGACGGCCGTAAAGGCATGTGGCGGGGTGATGTACAGGTCGCTCCATCCATCGGCAGCGCCACCGCGAGCCGATGTCTCCAGCACCCGGGCGGTGGTAGTCCCCACCGCCACAACGCGTCCGCCGGCGCGCCGAGTGTCGGCCAGTAGGGACGCGGTCACGGACGGGATCTCATACCACTCGCGGTGGATCCGGTGCAGGTCGACGAACTCGCCCTCCAAGGGCCGGAAAGTGTCGAGTCCTACGTGGAGGGTCACGGTGGCACTCGGAATGGACTTGGCTGCGAGCCCGGTCAGGAGCTCCGTCGTGAAGTGCAACCCTGCGGTCGGGGCGGCGGCAGATCCCTGAGGTTTCGCGTAGACCGTCTGGTAACGCTCAGCGGTCGCCGAACGATCGCGGATGTACGGCGGCAGCGGGGTCTCCCCTGCCTCGGCCATGACGAGGTATGCGTCCCGGTCGAAGCGCACTGCGCGCGTTCCCGCATTCAGGCGACCCCCCACCTCCACCGTGAACCCGGCCCGTAAGGCAAGTCTCTCACCGATTCTGATTCGGCGTGAGGGTCTGACCAGCGCCTCCCAGTAATCCGGGCCGTCGATCGGGCGGAGCAGCAGGACCTCGGCTGCCCCTCCCCCACTCCGAACCGCGGGGAGCCGGGCGGCGAGTACCCGCGTGTCGTTGATCACCAGCAGGTCACCGGGTCGCAGGAGTTTCGCCAGCTCGCGGAAGACAAGGTGCTCGATCGCCGGTTCACTCGGTCGGGACGATCGCCGATCGAGAGCCAGCAGCCGGGCGGCGTCCCGCGCGTCAGTCGGGACCTGGGCGATGGCCTCCGTTGGGAGCGGGTAGTCGAAGTCGTCGACGCGCAGTCGGCTCACCGGATCGGAACGGTCATTGGCCCGGACAGCGTAGCGCCCGGTCGGTAGGACCGACCGGGCGCTATCGGTTAGGACTGCGTGCTACTTGATGAAGCCGTTGATCCAGTCCTGGGCGAAGAAGACGAGAAACGCGACGGAGACGACCCACATCAGCCAGTGGATCTCGCTCATCTTCCCGCGGACGAGCTTGATGAGGACCCAGCTGATGAAGCCGGCGCCGATGCCGACCGTGATGTCATACGTGAGCGGCATCAGGATCATCGTCAGCAGAGCGGGGAGACCTTCCTCCACGTCGCCAACGGGGATGTCCTTGATCAGCGTGAACATCAGGTAGCCCACGAGCACCAGGGCGGGCGCGGTCGCGGCCGCCGGAACGATCAGGGCGATTGGAGACAAGAGGATCGCGAACAGGAAGAGGGCACCGGTCACGACCGAGGTGAACCCGGTCCGACCACCGTCCGCCACACCCGCCGCACTCTCGATATACGTCGTGTTGGAACTGATACCGGCGAGGCCTCCTGCCACTGCACCCAGCGAGTCAACGAGCAAGACGCGCCCGACGCCGGGTACCGAGCCGTCTTCATTCGCCAAGCCCGCTTCGGCCGCCACGCCGGTCACCGTCCCCATCGTGTCGAAGAAGTCGGTCAGCATGATCGCGAAGATGATCAGCAATGCCGTCACGATGGGCAGCGTGCTGAATACCTGACCCAGATCGAATTGCCCGAGTGTGTCGAACTTCGGCGTTGCGATCAGCTGATCAGAAGCAGGGATCTTGGCGACGCCAACCACCAGGGCGAGTGCCGTGGTGGCAAGGATACTGATGACAAGCGCGGCCTTGATACGCCTGACGTACAGAATGACGGTGATCAGCAGCCCCG
>JAYUGK010000018.1:0-7879 GCA_043738415.1 Chloroflexota bacterium
AGGAACACCCATTGCGACGGCTCGGTCGGGAAGGACACGGTCACCAGCGTCCCGCTGCCGGCCTTGACGAGCCCGCCGTTGGCAAACCCGATGAACAGAATGAAGAGCCCGATGCCGACGCCGATCGCCCGCTTCAGCGAGACCGGCACCGCGTTCATGATCGCCTCTCGAAGACCGACGAGCACGGCGATCGTGACCAGGATTCCTTCGATCACGATCACGCCCATGGCGCCGGCGGGCGAGAGGCCCCTGCCGGTCAGCGAGAAGGCAACGATCGCGTTGATGCCGAGGCCGGCGGCCAATGCGAACGGATAGTTCCCGATGACCCCCATGGCGATGGTCATCACCCCGGCGACGAGCGCCGTGCCGGCCGCGATCGTGGCGAGGGTCCAGGTCGAGTTGTCGCCGAAACCCGCGGTGAGGATTGCGCCGTTCACGAAGAGGATGTAGGCCATGACCATGAATGTCGTCAGGCCGGCGCGCGCCTCGGTCGCAAAGTCGGTCCCCCGCTCCTTGAACTTGAAGTACGAGGCAATGCCATCCACGGTATGTCTGCCCTCCATCCCTGCCAGCCCGTCCCGCGTGAATCCGAGCGGGGCGCGACCGCGCCGATCCTACTCCCGCCATCGACCATCGAGAAGGCCTTTCGCGCGCCGTCGTGGCCGGGCGATCGGCCGGCTGGACAATCGGCAGCGGCTCGGTGCGGACGGGGACCGCCAAGCGGCTCAGGCCCCGGGGATTCGCCCTAGTCGAAGAGTCCAGGCTGGGGCGTTGTCCCGCTGGGCGGGGGCGTCAGCCCGAGGTGCTCCCAGGCGCGCGGTGTCAACTGCCGACCACGCGCGGTACGGGCCAGCAGGCCGATCTGCATCAGGTACGGCTCGATCACATCCTCCAGCGTCTCGACCGGTTCCGAGATGGTGGCGGCCATCGTCTGCAGCCCGACCGGCCCGCCACCGTGGTGCTCCGCGATCGCGCGCAACAACTGCCGATCGAGAGCGTCCAGCCCGAGCCGATCGATCTCCAGCAGGTCGAGCGCATCGGTCGCCAGGGCAACGGTGACGAGTCCGTCTCCCGAACCGCGCACCTGGGCAAAGTCGCGGACCCGCCTGAGCAGCCGGTTCGCGATCCGCGGCGTGCCGCGGCTGCGGCCGGCCACGATGGGGGCGGCCTCCGGCTCGAGCGCGACGCCCAGGATCTCCGCACTGCGCCGCAGGATCAGTTCAAGATCGGCCTGACCGTAGTAGTCGAGGCGGTAGGTCACTCCGAATCGGTCGCGCAGCGGCCCCGTGATGCTGCCTACCCGGGTGGTCGCTCCGATCACCGTGATCTGCTCGATCTGCAGCCTCACTGTTCGCGCTCCGGGACCCTTGCCCAGCACGACGTCGAGGGCGAAGTCCTCCATCGCCGGGTACAGGATCTCCTCCACCACGTGCGACAGGCGATGGATTTCATCGATGAACAGCACGTCGCCCTTGTTCAGAGCGGTGAGCACGGCGGCGAGGTCGCCGGCCCGCTCGATCGCCGGACCGGAGGTGGTGCGGATCTGCGCGCCCATCTCGGCCGCCACGATGTTGGCCAGCGTCGTTTTGCCGAGTCCGGGAGGGCCGTACAGCAGGATGTGGTCGACCGGGTCTGCGCGGTGCCGTGCGGCGTCGATCAGGATCGCAAGGTTCTCCTTGACTCGGTCCTGCCCGGCAAATTCGTCCAGGCGGCGAGGGCGCACCGTCGATTCGAGGGCGACCTCGTCTTCGGCGACTTCGGCGCTGGCGATGCGTTCGATGGTCACCGGGCCATTCTAGGGGCGCTCGAGTGCGGCGAGATCGTCGGGGGTGTCGACGTCGGGAGGATGCCGGTCGATCGGAACGCCGCGGACCAGCTCGGGGTGGTCCCGCAGGATCTGGCGCAGGCCGATGTCGCCGATCGCCGCCTCGGCCAGGCCGAAGGCACTTCGTTCGAGAAGGAGGGGCGGCGCCAGGAGGCCGTCGGCCTCGCTGGCCACGATGGGCCGATCTCCGCGTGCCGCAAGGAGCGCCCCGATTATTGATGGCCCGAGACGCGGCTGATCGCCCAGCAGGATCACGGCCGCGGTCGCGTCGTCGCCGATCGCTCGCAGCCCGAGCCGCAGCGAGACGCTGACCCCTCGTCCCGGATGGGGGTTGCGCACCCATTGCAGCCACTCGGCGTCGAGGGATGCCGGGCGGGTCAGCCAGGTCGGGACGACGGCCACCACGGGCGTCAGCCCTGCCTCGACCGCCGAGCGGATCGCATGCTCGAGCAGGGAGCGACCATCGAGCATCGCCAGTTGCTTGGCGCTGCCAAAGCGCCGTGAGCTGCCAGCCGCCAGGATCACCGCGCCAACCGGTGCCGATCGTTCCATCGGCCTCATTAGACTGCGCGCAGTGACCGAGCCGAGCGCGCACGCAGCACTTCGCAGGACAGCGCCGCGTGCGTCCGTTCTGGCATGACCGATCCTCGCCTCCCTCGGCGCGTTGACTTCGCCTTCATCGGCGGGTCGCTGGTCGACGGCAGTGGCGCCCCGGCCCGCCTCGGCACCTTGGCGGCGCTCGACGGTCAATTGCTGCTCGGGGAGGCGGCCTGGCGCCCCGAGGCCGGCCGGGTTATCGACGCCACCGGACTGATGGTCGCCCCCGGCTTCATCGACCTCCACAGCCACGGCGGCCTGGTCATCCTGGCCGATCCGCGCCACGAACCCAAGGTGCGGCAGGGAGTGACGACCGAAGTGATCGGCGTCGACGGCAACGGCTATGCGCCGTTCCTGCGGCAGGAGGATCTGCTTGCGTTCGTCGAGCTGAACAGCGGACTCGACGGATGGCCCGAGATCACCTATGACTGGGACACGGTCGCCAGCTACATCGGTCGCTATGACCGCGGCCAGGCAGTCAACGTGGCCGTCATGATCGGAAACAGCGCGCTCCGCATCGGCGCCATCGGCTGGGATGACCTGCCAGCGGACGAACGGGCGCTGGCGAACATGCGCGCCCTGCTGCGAGAGGCGATCGAGGAGGGTGCGTTCGGGGTGTCGAGCGGCCTCGACTACCCTCCCGGCTCGTTCGCATCGACCGATGAGCTCGCCGCGCTGACGGCTGAGGCCGCGCTGGGCGGAGGCTTCTACCACACCCACGTCCGCTATGGGCTGGGCGACGGTTTCCTGGATCCGTTCCGCGAGGCCATCGAGATCGGCCGGAGGGGCGAGGGGCCGGTGCACCTCACCCATTTCTACCATCGGCGCGCGCATCCGGGCCGGCCCGAGCAGCTGCTCGACCTGCTCGATGACGCGCGACGCTCGGGTGCGGACGTCACCTTTGACACCTACCCGTACGAATGGGCCTGCACCCGCCTCCTCATCCAATTGCCCCAGTGGGTCCAGGCGGGTGGCCCGATGGCGCTCAAGGAGCGCCTGGCGGATCGATCCGTGCGCCAGCGCATCCGTGGTCAACTGCACAGCCACGCTGCACTGACGGCGGGGGTCGCCGATTGGAATGACATTCGGCTGGGGGCCTTCACGCGCCCGGAGCATGCCCGCTGGGAGAGCCGCACCCTTGCGGAAGTGATGCGCGAGACCGGCAGCGACGCGGTCGACACCATCTGCGACCTGTTGCTGGCCGAGGACCTGCGCGTGGCGCAGGTGACGAGCGGCCCGTGGAGCGAGACGCTCCCCCACTTCGTGCGACATCCGGTCGGCATGGTGGGCACGGATTCGACGTTCCTTGGCGAGAAGCCGTCGCCCCGCACGTACGGCTCGTTTCCCCGGATCCTGGGACAGTACGTCCGCGACGAGCAGCTTCTCTCGCTGGAGGAGGCGGTGCGCAAGATGACCTCGGCCCCCGCCGCGCGATTGGGGCTGCGCGACCGCGGGCTGCTGCGCGATGGCTATGCCGCCGACGTGGTGGTCTTCGACGCGGCACGCGTCCGCTCCAACGCCACCTACGAAGAGCCGCGCCGATACCCGGACGGCATCGAGTACGTGGCCGTCAACGGGGAGCTGGTGGTGGATGGCGGTGAGCACACCGGAGCTCTGCCCGGTCGCTCGCTGCGAAAAGGAAGAACGGTGCTATCGTCGGGCGGAGGAGGAGCGAGTACCACATGACGCGCAGCCTGCCGCCGGGCACTGGGCTGACGATGGCGCCGGGAAAGACGGTCCCCGGCCGCATCGGCGCCCGCCTCCCGCTTCGCCGGGAAGGGGCGGCCAAGCTCACCGGGGTGGCCAGGTACGCCGACGATCTGGTCTTCCCCGGCGCCTGGTACGGGGCCACCATTCGGTCCACCGAGCCGCACGCGCGGCTGCTGGCTATCGAGCTGGACGACGCTTTCGATTGGAGCCGGGTTGCCGTGGTGACCGCTGTCGATATCCCCGGTGACAACGTCATCAGCCTGATCCGGGACGATCAGCCGATCCTGGTGCCGGTGGGCGGCGAGATTCGTCACCGGGCCGAGGCGCTGTGCCTGGTTGCTGCCGCCGATCGGTCCACCCTGCGAGAGGCGAAGCGCCACCTGCGCGTCCGGACCGAGCGACTGCCTGCCGTCTTCGACCCGTTCGCATCGACCGAGGAGTTCTCCCACTGCAACGTCGCCCGCGGCGATATCGAGCTGGGATTCGCTGAGGCCGACCTGGTGATCGAGGGCACGTACCGAGTTGGCCACCAGGAGCAGCTCTATATCGAGAACCAGGCCATGATTGCCGTCCCCCATGCCGACGGCGGGATCACGGTCCACGGCTCCTGCCAATGCCCGTACTACATCCACCGCGCCCTGAAGCGCTCTCTCGAGCTGACCGATGAACAGGCCGTGGTGGTCCAGGCAGAGACCGGAGGCGGATTCGGCGGCAAGGAGGAGTACCCGTCCGTCGTCGCACTGCACGCTGCGCTGCTGGCCCGGAAGATCGGCAAGCCGGTGCGCATGATCTACGACCGTCACGAAGACCTCAGCGCCACCACCAAGCGCCACCCGGCGGTGGTCCGCCATCGCACCGGGGTGACCCTTGACGGGCGGCTGGTGGCACAGGAGATCGAGGTGGTGATGGATGGGGGGGCGTACTGCACGCTGACGCCCGTGGTGCTCTCGCGCGGCGTACTGCACGCCGGTGGCCCGTATCGGTGCCCGAACGTTCAGATCCGGGGGCGGGCGATGGCCACCAACACGCCACCCAACGGTGCCTTCCGCGGCTTCGGCGCCCCGCAGGTCGAGTTCGCGGCCGAGATGCAGGTCAACCGTATCGCGGAGGCGCTGGCAATCAGCCCGCTCGAGCTTCGACGTCGTTGGGCGTTTCGCGAGGGCGACATCACTCCGACCGGCCAGGTGCTGCGCGAGAGCGTGGCCGCGGTCGAGGTGCTCGAGGCGGCCGCCGCTGCGAGCGAATTCGCGCGCCATAGCGAACAGACCCGTCGGGCCCGCGAGGCACGATTGCCGTCGGCGCGCATGGCCTCGGGAATCGGGCTGGCGCTGGCCTGGCACGGCGCCGGCTTCACCGGTTCGGGCGAGGTGCATATCGCGAGCGTGGCATCGGTCGAGCTGACCGATGCCAGCGTGATCCGGGTCCTGACAGCCCAGACCGAGATGGGCCAGGGCGCCAGGACGATACTTCCGCAGCTGGTGGCCGGGGAGCTCGGGGTGGATCCGGATGAGGTCGATGTTGCGCCCCAAGACACCAGCGTCGTCCCCGACTCTGGCCCGACCGTCGCCTCGCGGACCACGATGGTCATCGGCGGCCTGGTCATCAATGCTGCCCGACGATTGCGAGCACAGGTCGAGGCGGCCACCGGTCGTGCGTTCGCCGAGTCATACCGCGACTTCGCCGCCGAGCATGGAGGACTGCGGGTGGACGAACGGTTCACGCCCTATCCGAACGTCGAGTTCGACGATGCCACCTACACCGGCGACGCCTATCCCGCCTTCGGCTGGGCCTGCGCGGTGGCGACGGTGGAGGTCGATCTGGACACCGGCGAGGTCACAGTCCGCGACGTCGTATCCGCCGATGACGCCGGACGCATCATCCATCCCGTTCTCGCTGAAGGCCAGGTCGAGGGCGGGACGCTGCAAGCGGTGGGCTACGCCACCATCGAGGAGATCAAGCTGGTCGACGGTCGTTACCTCAACGACCGATTGGCGACCTACCTGATTCCGACCTCGCTTGATGCGCCGCGCATCCGCGCGATCCTGGTCGAGAAGCCATTCTCGGGCGCGCCGCACGGTGCCAAAGGGCTTGGCGAGCTTCCGATGGACGTCGGAGCACCGGCCGTGGTGGCCGCCATCCACGACGCGACGGGCATCTGGATCCACGACTTGCCCGCCTCGCCGGAACGCATCCTCGCCGCCCTCACCGGTGCCCCGACACCGGCCGCGCCAGGCGTGAGCGCTCCAGCGCCGGCAAAGGGTGCCGCATGAGCTATCGGTTCGTGGTCAACGGAGAGCCGGTCGAGGTCGAGGTTCCGGGGATGCGCCGACTCCTCGACGTGCTCCGCGAGGAGTTGCACCTGACCGGCACCAAGGAGGGGTGCGGCGAGGGCGAATGCGGTGCCTGCAGCGTGCTGCTTGACGGGATCGTGGTCGATTCCTGCCTGGTGCCGATCTGCCAGGTCGAAGGGACCGCGGTCCAGACCGTGGAAGGGCTCGCCGGAGACGCGCCGCTCAACGACCTGCAATCTGCGTTCCTGGAGACCGGTGGCGCCCAGTGCGGGATCTGCACCCCGGGCATGCTGATGGCTGCCGAGGCCTACCTGGCGGCCGGGTCACCGATCACCGACGCGGCGATCCGCGAGGCAATCGCCGGAAATCTCTGCCGCTGTACCGGCTATACCAAGATCGTCGAGGCGATCGCATTGGCCGGCGAGCGCCGTCGCCGCGACGCTTCCGTCTGAGCCGATGCCGCACGAGCCGCCGGTCGTTTCGCCCCGGACGCTGCCCGAAGCCTACGCTCTGCTGGCGGCCGCCCCACACCGCCCGCTGGCGGGCGGCACCGACCTCCTGGTCCAGATCACCGGCGAGCTGGGCGAGCCGCCGGAGCGCGTGCTGGATATCTGGCACCTTGACGAGCTCCGCGGGATCCGGGTCGAGGCCAACGCGCTGGTGATCGGTGCCCTGACCACCTACGCGGAGATCCGGCGATCCCCAGTGGTGGCTGATTTCATGCCAGCGTTGGCCGAAGCTGCCGCCACCATCGGGGCGGCCCAGATCCAGAATCGAGGCACCATCGGCGGCAATGCGGCGAACGCATCGCCCGCCGGCGACATGCTGCCCGTGCTGCTTGCCTGCGATGCGCAATTCGTCCTGGGCAGCGCCCAGGGTCAGCGCTGGGTGGCGGCCCGCGAGTTCTGGCCCGCCTATCGGCGCACGGCCATCGCCAGCGACGAATTGCTGCTGCACATCAGCCTGCCCCTGGCCAGCGGGCGTCAGGTTCGCTACCGCAAGGTCGGCACGCGGCGGGCGCAGGCGATCAGCAAGGTGGTGATGGCCCTCGCCTGGCAAACCGCCCAGCCCGATGAACCGCGGACCCCATGGCGCGAGGTACGGCTTGCCTTGGGCTCAGTGGCGCCGACAACCATCCGCGCTTCCCGCACCGAGGCCGTGCTGGAGGGATCCGCCCCGGACGAGGCAACCGCCGATCGGGCAGCCGCCACGCTGGCGGACGAGATCCAGCCGATCGACGACGTCCGCTCTACGGCTGACTATCGCCGGGCCGTGGCCTCGCGTGTTCTGCACCGTCTGATCCGGGACGAGGGAGGTTGGTAATGGGCATCGCCCGATGACTGGGCTGCCACCCGGCATCGTCCTCACCGCTGGGCCTCCCGAGGTTGCCCCTGGCATCCTGAGCGAGGAGTCGCTGGCTTTCGTGGCGCAGCTTCATCGGACCTTCAACCCGCGC
>JAYUGK010000019.1:0-2700 GCA_043738415.1 Chloroflexota bacterium
CCGTGCTGAGCGAGCCGCCGGCCAGCAGCATCACGAACTGGTGAACAAACGACTGATTCCCCAGCCGGACCGCCAACTGAAGGCTCTCCTCGAGCAGCGCCTTTCCTTCACGCTGGTCTGCGTCGCCAATGGCGCCCAGGAGGTTGTTCCGTGCGCGCAACGCACCGAGCGTCAGCCCGTGACGATCAGCCTCCGCGGCCGCGCCGCGCAGGAGCGCGGCTGCCTCGGTGGTCCGGCCACTGTGCAGGAGAGATGTGCCCTTGTTGATCAGGGCCTCGACCACCGGTCGCACCATCCGATGCCTCCCTGCCAGCTCCAGGGCGCGATCGGCGGTGGCGATCGACTCCTCCGCGCGGTCGGTCATCATGTAGACCCGCGACAGCTCGGCCAACAAGGCCGCGTACTCCGGCGAGTCCGTCAGTGCGGCCCCCTCGGCCAGCGCCTCCTCGAAGACGGCAACGGCCTGCGGCTCCAGCTTGCCGCTGGTGAAGTGACGGCCCATCCAGGTCGCGGCACGCAGCACACCGGGGAGGTCGTCAAGCGATCGGTACAGCTCGCGTGCTGCCCGGGCGTGGGCGGCAGCGCTTTCATAGTCGGAAATGTGGTCGCCCATCTCGGCGGCGCGCTCGTACAGGGCCGCCTGCTCGGCAGGATCGGTGGTGACGGTGATTGCCTGCTCGAGATAGCCGATCGCCTGGCGGTGGGACTGGAGCGCTGCAGCGCGATCTGCGGCAGCGACCAGCGCGAGGCGGGCCTGGGCGGCGAGCGCATCGGCTTCGGGGCCGGCCTTCGAGGCCTGGTATGCGGCGAAGTAGTGGCTCGCCAGTACGCCAGCTGTCTCCTCTTCTCCGAGCGCTTCGAGGAAGCGGGCCGCGGCGAGGTGCCGCACTCTCCGGTCAGGTCGCGCCAGGGACGCGTACGCAACCTCGCGCACGACCGACTGCACGAATTGGTACTGGCCGCGCTCCGGTGAGCGTGGATCGGCGATCACGATCAGCAATTGGCGTCGCACCAGGCGGTCGAGTCGATCGGCCAGCGCAGCTGGCTCCTCTCCAGCGACCGCAGCGACCGCCTCGAGGGCGAAGCTCTGGCCCAGTACCGAGGCGTCCTGCAGCAGGGCGCGATCCTCCGGCCGGTTGGCATCCAGGCGGCTGGCAACCAGGGCATGCAGCGTGTCGGCCACGCCCAGGGAGCCAAGGTCGCCGGTGAGGCGGAACCGACCGTCCGCGGGGACGAGCAGCTCGCGATCGAGCAGCATGCGGACCGTCTCGACGGCATACAGCGGGATCCCCTCCGAGCGCTCCACGATCGAGCGCAGCGCAGCGGCCGGGAGGCCAGGCACCAGGCCCTCCAGCATCTCCCTGATCTGCCCGGCGGCCAGCGGCTCAAGGGTCAGGCGCGTCACGCTGCGCACGCTGTTTCCCCAGTCGGGACGACGCTCGAGCAGCTCCGGGCGCGCCAGCGCGACCACGAAGATCGGGTCATTGCGGGCCGAGGTGAGGAGGTTCTCGACGAAGTCGAGCATTCCCTGGTCGGCCCAGTGCAGATCGGTGAAGACGAGGATCACCGGGGCCTGCTCGGCCATGCGCTGGAAAAAGGTGCGCCACGCCGAGAAGAGCTCCTCGCGACCCTCGGCCGGCAGCTCCTCGATCCCCAGCAGCCCCGCCAGCCGAGGCGCCACCCAGCGTCGCTCGGCGGGGTCGGGGACGAACTGTTCCAGGGTCGCATCCAGCCGCGCGCGGACGGTCTCCCGGTCGTCGCCTTCGGCGATGCCGGCGCGGCGTCGCACCATCTCGACCAGGGCCCAGTAGCTGATCCCCTCGCCGTACGACAGCGAACGACCTTCGTGCCAGTACGCCGTGTCGACCACGCCATCGAGGTACTTCTCGAACTCCCAGGCCAGGCGGCTCTTCCCGATCCCCGCCTGACCGACGACGCTGATCAGTCGGGACTTGCGCTCGCGGGCGGTGGCGTCGAAGAGGTCCTTGAGGAGGCGCAGCTCCTCGTCGCGACCCACGAACGGCGGCTCGAGGATCTCCGATCGGCCCGATCCGCCGCGCCTCGCCACCACCGCGACCGCACGCCAGGCCGGGACCGGCGACGTCTTGCCCTTCATCGATTGCTCGCCCGCCGGCTCGAACGCGATGGAGGTCGAGGCCGCTCGGAAGGTTGCCTCGCCTACCAGAACGGTGCCCGGCGCCGCGGCCGACTGGAGCCGGCTCGCAGTGTTGACCAGGTCGCCGGCGACCATCCCCTGGTTCGTTGCTCCGAGGGTCACCGCCGCCTCGCCGGTCAGCACGCCGGCTCGCGCCTGGATGGGAGCGCTGCCCTCGCCCAGCCCCGGCACCGCGGCGACCAGCTCCAGTGCGGCGCGCACCGCGCGCTCGGCGTCGTCTTCATGTGCTGTGGGCGCGCCCCAGACCGCCATCACGGCGTCGCCGATGAATTTCTCCACCGTCCCGCCATGCCGCTCGATCACCGCGCGCGCGATATCGAAGTAGCGGGTCAGCAGCTCGCGGGTCTCCTCGGCGTCGCGCTCCTCGGAGAGGGTGGTGAAGCCCACCAGGTCGGCGAAGAGGACGGAGACCAGGCGACGCTCGGCCACGGCGGCCGGTGTCGCGGAGGCTGCGGCGAAGGCGGCGGCGGGGAGCGGCCGCGCGCCGGTCGCATCGGCCTGGAAGGGGGTGCCGCACTGGCTGC
>JAYUGK010000020.1:0-7866 GCA_043738415.1 Chloroflexota bacterium
GCCGGGGATCCCGGCCACCTCGAAGTGCGGCGGCGTGACGCTGAACTGGCTGTCCGGGAAGAAGACGGCGCCGATCGCCATGGCCACGCAGATCGCATAGGTGGTGCCCAGCACCGCGCGCTGGAGGGTTGAGCGGCGCCCCTCGACGGAGAGCGCCAGGGCGATGTGCAGGGTGCCGGCCGGCAGCAGGAAGGCCGCCACATCCTCCACCGCGTTGAGCGGTCGGATGACCGACGTATCGCTCGTCAGTCGCTGCACGATGATGGCCACCGACCAGGTGACCAGGTAGGCGCACAGCAAGCTGAAGACGACAGCTCCCCGCCGATGTCGGGCGCGGCTGATGACCGTCAGGCCCAGCCAGGTGGCCAGGATGGCCGTGACGCCGTGTGCTCCGATCTCGAGCTGCCCGGGCGTGGGAATCCCTCCTCGCGTCCGACAGCTGCCGGACTCCGCCACCATACGGCCCGCCCGGCGTTGCGGCAACCCCGCGACAGGCGACCTGTCCGATAAGCGCGCGATAACGGTGCAGTGAATCGCGCCTGGGCTACCATCGAGGACGTGCCAGCGGTCGTGCCGTCCCCGAACCAGCTCCCCATCTTCGAGGAGCTGGTCGGTCATCCGCGGCGCAGCGCTCGGCCGCATCTCCGCGTGCAGCCGCCCCTCTTGGCGGATCTGACTCCGCGACAGCGCAAGGCGGTCACGCATGGCACCGGGCCGTTGCTGATCGTGGCCGGCGCGGGGACCGGCAAGACGACGGTGATCACGCGCCGAATCGCCTGGCTCATCGCCGAGAAGCGCGCCAGGCCATCGGAGATCCTCGCCCTGACCTTCACGGATCGAGCCGCGCTCGAGATGACCGAGCGAGTCGATCAGCTGGTTCCCTACGGCTTCACTGACACAGTGATCAGCACCTTTCACGCATGGGGCGATCGGCTCCTGCGCGAGCACGCCTTCGAGGCGGGCATGTCAGATCGGTCCACCGTCCTGTCCCGGGCGGAGCAGGTCATCTTCCTCCGTGAGCACCTCTTCGAGCTCCCCCTCGATCGCTATCGCCCGCTCGGCGACCCGACCCGCTTCCTCCAGGCGCTGGTGACCCTCATCAGCCGCGCGCGGGACGAGGACGGCAGCCCGGCCGACTACCGGGCCGCGGCAGACGCGCTCGCGGTGGCCGCCGCCGGGCAGCCGGATGACGCCTCGCTCGCGGAAGAGAGCGCCCGGCACGCCGAGCTGGCTGGCCTGTACGAGGCCTACGAGGTCCTCATGCGCCAGCACGATCGGCTCGACTTCGGCGACCAGGTCAGCCTCGCGCTGCGGCTGCTGCGCGAGCACCCTGCGGTGCTCGAGGCCGAGCGCAAACGGTATCGATATCTCCTGGTTGACGAGTTTCAGGACACCAACTACGCCCAGTTCGAGCTGGTCAAGCTCCTGGCCGGGGGAGCCACGCCCAACGTGACGGTGGTGGGCGACGACGACCAGAGCATCTATCGCTTCCGCGGCGCAGCGCTCTCGAACATCCTTGGTTTCCGAGACACGTACCCCGGGACGGCCAGCGTAGTGCTGACCGACAACTTCCGCAGTCGCCAGCCGATCCTCGACGCGGCCCATCGGCTCATCCGACACAACGACCCCGAGCGGCTCGAAGCCCTCGAGGGGCTCGACAAGCGACTGGTGGCGCGGGCCAGCTTCCCGCGTGAATCTCCCGCCGAACCGATCGAGTTGCTCGCCTTTGACTCGGGCAGCGACGAGGCGGACGCCATTGCGGAGCGGATCGCCGCCGCGGTGCGAGCCGGGCGTCGTGCGGGCGACCACGCCATCCTGGTGCGCGCCAACCGCGACGCGGACCCAATTCTGCGGTCGCTCAACATGGCGCATCTCGCGTGGCGCTTCAGTGGGACCGCCGGCCTCTATCGCCAACCCGAGGTTCGTCTGCTGGCGAGTTTTCTGCGGGCGGTCAACGACCCGGAGGATTCGGTCAGCTGTTATGACCTGGCCACTTCGGAGTTGTTCGGGCTTGATCCGCGCGACGTGACGCTCGCGCTGAATGCCGCGACACGACGTCGAACCAGCCTCGAGACCTCGTTGCGGCAGGCGGTGTCCCGCGGCGAGGGTGCTTCGTTCAGCCGCCGATCGCTCGAAGTGGTGGAGCGATTGCTGGCGAGCCTCGACCAGCATCGTGGCATGAGCACCGAGCGGACCACCGGCGAGCTGCTCTATCACTTCATCAGCTCATCGGGCTGGCTCGCCCGACTCGCCGCCGAGGCCCGCGTCAGTGGTCCGGAGCGGCTTGGCAACGTGGCCCGTTTCTTCGAGATCGTGCGCCATCAATCGGCCCTGCTGCGGGACGACCGGCTGCCCTTCCTGGTGGCCCAGCTCGACACCCTGGTGGAGGTCGGAGATGACCCTTCGACGGCAGATCTGGGACCCGACGAGGGCGATGCCGTTCACGTGTTGACCTATCACAAGGCGAAGGGCGGCGAGTTCCCGGTCGTCTTCATGGTCGGGTTGGTGGAGGACCGCTTCCCGACCCGATCCCGCGGCGACCAGCTACCGCTGCCCGCCGGGCTGGTACGCGAGTCGATGCCGGCCGGCGACCATCACCTGGCCGAGGAACGCCGCCTGTTCTACGTCGGCATGACCCGGGCCCGCGAGGAGCTGGTGCTCAGCTGGGCGCGCGACTACGGCAGCCGGGCGGCGCGCCGCATGAGCCCGTTCGTGCTCGAAGCGCTGGACCTGCCGCCGGCCACCCCCGTCGAGTGGCTCCGTCCGAGCGTCGCCGAACAGCTGGCGCGCCATGAGCGACCCGCGCAGCAACCAGCTCGACCCATCGCTCCTGCGCTGTCGGACCGGCCGCTCTCGCTCAGCTATGGGCAGATCAGCGACTACCTGGAATGTCCGGCCAAGTACCGCTTCGCGCATCTGATCCGAATCCCTACGCCTGCCTCGCACCAGATGGTGTACGGCCGAGCCCTGCATGCCGCCGTGCAGGCCTTCCACCGCCGTCAGATGGCCAACCGGCCGATGCCGCTCGACGAGCTGCATGCTGAGCTTGACGCGGCCTGGGAGTCGATGGGATTCCTCACGGCCGCACACGAGCAGGCCCGTCGCCGGGCGGCCCGCGATGCCCTCGAGCGCTTCTGGACGCAGCAGCAGCACGACCCTGCGCGGCCGACTGCGGTGGAGCAGGACTTTGCGGTGGCGTTTGGGACCGATCGAGTACGCGGCCGCTACGACCGGGTCGATCGTGAACCAGATGGCCGGGTGACCATCACCGACTACAAGTCGAGTGACGTTCGGGATCCGGCAACAGCCAATCGCCGAGCGCGCGAGTCGCTTCAACTGTCGATCTACGCCCTGGCCTGGGAGGCCCAGGACGGCAAGACGCCCGACGAGCTCTCCCTCCACTTTCTCGAATCGGGGCTGGTGGGGCGCAGTGCGCCGACCCCCAAGCGGATGGCCAGGGCGGCGGAGCAGGTGACGACCGCCGCGGCCGGCATTCGCGCGGGGAACTTTGACGCCAGCCCGTCGCCCGGCCGCTGCGGATTCTGCCCATACCGACAGATCTGTCCGGACGCCGCAAGGTGAGTGCTATCTCCGCCCAGCCGTGACGCCGCGCAATCGGGTGGCGGTCGCCGCGCTCATGCTGCTGGCATTGTTGAGCGCGGTCGTGCTTGTGTCCTTCGCCGGCCAGGCCTGCCCCGGTCAAACCGCTGGCCAGGCCTGCCCCGAGGCCGCCGCCAACCGCGCGCTGGTGGTGGGCCTTGCCGCCCTCGGGATGGCGCTAGCGATCACGCCGTTCGCCTTTCTGGGCGAATTCGCTGTTCGCCGGCGGATCGTCTACCGCGGCGCGTGGCGTCGCGCTACTCGTCGAGGGCTGCTGGGTGGCTGCGCCTTGGCCGTGCTTGCCGGACTGCGGCTGGGCGGTGCCCTGTCGGTCCCGCCAGCTCTCTTTGTGCTGAGCCTGTCGGCTGCGATTGAATGGACGGCGGTGAGACGTTTCGATGGCCGGTGAGTCGGGACTGCCGGTGAGCGCGGACATCTTCGCCGGACAGGGGGCGGATCCGGACCTGCTCGCGGAGCTGTACGACCTCGAGCACGATCCGGTAACGGCAGACCTGATCTTCTATCGCGAGATGGCGAGCCGGCTGGATGGGGTCGTGCTGGACCTCGGCTGCGGCTCTGGCCGGCTGTTTCGCGCCTTCCTCGAAGGGGGAGTCCACCGGATCGTGGCGGTCGATGGATCTGCCGCCCTGCTCCGCAGGGCCGAAGCTCGCGTTGCCGCCGACCCGGAGTTGGCGGCGGCGGCGGCGTCGGGCGCGCTCAGCCTGCACCTCGCCGACCTGCGCTCGCTTCCTCGCCTGCCGATCAAAGAGGGGATCGGCCTTGCGGTGGCTGCTGGCGTATTGCCGCACCTGAACGGCCCGGATGAGGCGCTGCGGGTGCTAGCCGCGGTCCGGCGCCTGATGGCCTTCGACGGACGCCTGGTGATCGACGACATCGGCCCGGGAATGCTGCCGGAGCGCGACCTGCCGTTATCGGTGGATTGGCGCCGCACGCTGCATGGGCGAGAGGTGGTGCGTCGCAGTTCCCTGATCCGACGAGAGGCGCCTGAAGGGCTTCGGATCGCCTATTCGACGATCACGGACACGGTACGACCCGATGGTACGATAGCGCGGCTTCCGGTCAGCCACCGCCTCTGGTATCCATATCCCGAAGCGCTCGGCCGCTTGGTGGCACAGGCGGACATGCGTGTCGAGTTGAGCTACGGCTCGCACGACCTGGAGGCCCTGGGGCCGGGGAGTGAGCGCCGCATCATGGTCGTGGCCCGCGTCGACTCGGCGATGGATGGCCCAGCGAGGTAACGGTTGGCTGATCAGATCCGACTTCTGGTGGTGGAGGACGTCCCGCAGGTGGCGGCGCACATGCGCGCGCTCCTCCAGGCCCAGTCGCAGATCAAGATGCTCGAGGTGGTCACCTCCGGAGAGCTGGCACAGGTCGCTGTCAGCGAGTATCGACCCGACGTGGTGATCGTCGACGCCCTGCTCCAGGGACGCGTCTCCGGAATGCACGTCGCTGAGCAGATTCGACGAGCGGACCCGCAGGTCGCCATCATCGTCCTGACAGTTCCCCAGAATCCGATCAGCGAGGATTCGGCGCGCGGCATCGACTCGGTCCTGAAGATGCCTTTCTCAGGCTTCGACCTGACGACGCTGGTGCGCAGGACCCACGAGCGCCAGGGAATCGCGGCGGCCAGGGCAGGGTCCCTGACGGTGAGCCTCTTCTCTCCGAAAGGCGGGGTCGGGCGCACGACATTGGCCTACAACCTCGCAGTCGCCCTGGGGACGGCTCACAAGGTGTGCCTCATCGACGGCTCGCTTCAGTTCAGCGATCTGCGCGGACTGCTGCGAGTACCAGCCAGTTTCCCTTCAATGGTCAACCTGCCAACCGACCGGATCCGCGACTCCGACCTGGCCGAAGTCGTCTGGAAGGACGCGTCGGGGATCGACGTCCTGCTGGCGCCGCCGCGCATCGAGATGGCCGACATGATTACCGTGCGCGACCTCGAGAAGGCGCTCAGCATCGTGCGCCAGATCTACGACTTCGTGGTGATCGACACGCGGCCGGCGCTGACGGAGGAGGTGCTCGCCTTCCTCGACGCATCGGACCTGATTCTGCAGGTGCTGGCCTACGACTCGACGGCGATCCGCAGTCTGGCGATGGCAGGCCAGGCCTTCGACGCCATCGGGTATGCGGCCTCCAAGCGGAAGATACTGTTGAACCGGTCGGACTCAGCCGGGGGCTACTCACGCGCGGATCTCGAAGAGGCGGTGGGCCACGGCATCGACTACGAGATCGTCTCTGATGGACGCCTGGTGCTGGCCGCCAACAACGAGGGCGTGCCGTTCGTGCTGGCCAGTCCCGAGGCGCCGATCTCACAGGGCATTCGCCGCATCGCGGATTCCCTTGCAGCCATTCAGGGCACTCGCATCCCGGCGATGGCCGCCGGCTGAGCAGGGAGGTGGGCACGTCCGGCGACCCGAGGCCGATCGGCCTCTTCGACTCGGGGGTCGGCGGCCTGACCGTGCTGTCGGAACTTCGTCGCCGCCTTCCGTCGGAATCGACCATCTACCTCGGTGACAACGCGCGCGCCCCGTACGGCCCGCGTCCTGCCGCCGAGGTGCAGGCCTTCACCACCGAATGTGTCAGCTGGCTGTTGGGGCACGACGTGAAGCTGTTGCTCTTGGCGTGCAACACCGCCACGGCGCAGGCCCTTCCCCTCGTGCGCGAGCGTTCATCAGTGCCGGTGCTCGGCGTTGTCCGTCCCGGGGCGGTGGCTGCCGCCGCGTCGACCCGTGTTGGCCACGTGGGGGTGATTGCCACCGCCGGCACCGTGGCCTCTGGCGCGTACCCGCTCGCGATGGAGGAGGCCGATCCGCACCTGATAGTGACGCAGTTGGCGTGTCCATCCCTGGTTCCGCTGGTGGAGGCCGGCGAACTCCACGGTCCGGTCGCTGACGATCAGGTGCGCGGCTACATCGGCCAGCTGCTGGCGATCGACGACTCGATCGATACGTTGCTGCTGGGCTGCACCCACTATCTACTTCTGCGAGCCATCATCCAGCGCGCTGTCGGACCCGGAGTCGCCGTGGTCGATTCGGCCTTCACGGCCGCACTCGCGGCCGAGGACCTGCTGGATGCCCTGGGCAATCGCGCACCGCCGGCGGGCGTCGGTATGAACCGGATTGTGACCACCGGGGATGTGAGCGCGTTTAGCGCGGTTGCCGAGCGCATCTTCGGGGCGTCGCTGCCGGCAGTTGAGCAGGCGGTGGTCGAGGCCGTCTAGACTCCGCCCGTGGCACGCAGCGCGACCCGACTGGGGATGGGCATTGTCGCCGGGGGATTGCTGGCGGTCGGCGCCAGCGTCGCCCAGCGCGAGCTGCTGCGTCGCGCCGGCACACGATTGATCGACTGGGAGGCAGTGCGCCAGATCGCACGTCGCCGTTTGGGCGCGGCGGGGGCGTCGCTGAGCGGCCGAGATCGGTCGGAGGCGGAGGCGTTCTATCGGCACACCCTGCTGCGGATCGAGCCGGCGGTGGCGGCCGCCATCGGGGCAGAGCTGCCCAAGGCACTCGAAACGCCGGCCGTGCTCGACCGCGTCGAGTGGGTGGATCTGAACCTCTCGACCTTTGAACAACTCTTCGGCCGAGTGGAGCAGGTGATCAGCGATGATGCGACCGCCGCGGACACGCCTGGCCGCGCGCTCGCCCGCATCGTGAACCGGGCGCTCGGTAACCAGCAACTCGGATTGCTGCTCGCGTTCCTGGCGCGCAAGGTGCTCGGCCAGTACGACGTCAGTCTGCTGGCGACCAGCAGCGCGGTCCGCGGGCGCCTCAACTTCGTCGAGCCGAACATCGTGGCCAGCGCCGCCAATCTGGGCGTGCCGCTTGATGAGTTCCGCACCTTCATCGCGCTGCACGAAGCGACGCACGCCTTCGAGTTCGAGGCCTATCCCTGGCTTCGCGACCACTTTGCCGCCGCGGTCGCCGAAGCAATCGATGAGCTGGCCGCCGATTCGGGCGGGATGGCGACACGCCTGCGCGCGGCCGTGGTCGGGCGCGGCGGGCACTGGCTCGAGCGCGTCATGACCCCGCGCCAGCTGGCCTCATTCCGCCGCACGCAGGCCCTCATGTCCCTGCTGGAGGGCTACTCCAATCACGTCATGAACGAGGCCGGCGAGCGACTGCTGCCCGGCTTCGCCGCGTTGCACGAACGATTCGAGCGTCGCAATGAAGCCCGTGGAGCCCTCGAGCGAGCGATCATGCGGCTCACCGGGCTCGACCTCAAGATGGAGCAATACGTCGCGGGTGA
>JAYUGK010000021.1:0-2694 GCA_043738415.1 Chloroflexota bacterium
TGGGGAGACGGACCTCTCCCGGGGCCTGTCGGCTGATCTCCGGACGCGCGGCTTCTCGTTCGTCGGCCCGACCATCGTCTATGCCTTCATGCAGTCCGCCGGACTGGTGAACGACCACCTCGTCGACTGCTTCCGATTCGCAGAGCTTTCGCCCGACTGAGCGAGCCTCAGCGCGGGCGGTGCCCCTCGCGCAGCATCGCCAGCGACTTCGCGATCCGCCGCTGCCGGGTCTCTTCGGTCTTCGCATCATCGATCGGCAGGACGTGCCAGCGCTTCTCGCTGTAGTTCAAGGCCTCGAAGGAGGCCCGGGCCGCCGGTTCGGCCGCGAGGGCTGCTGCGAGGCCGGCCGGGATGGCGACCTCACGCGGCTGCGTGTTGAGCGCGATCTCGATCTCGAGCTCGTCTCCGGCCTTGACGCCCGACTCCCCGCGGACCGTGGCGCTGATGGGGAGCATCGGTTGCCCTTCCACACTGCCGACCGTGGTGCCATGCGTGTAGCCGTTGAACGTGAGAATCACGGCGGGTCGCTTCCCACCCGCCAGGAGGCTCATCACCTCGGGCCGAATCGGGATGCCGGTGGCGGTCTTCCCGTTGGAGAGGAGCACGGCTCGGAATCGCACCGCGCGAGTCTAGCGGCCCACCCGCCGGCGCTCCATATACTCAGAGACATGCCCACGCCCATCGCCTCCGTCGAGGTACCCGCCAGCAGCGCCAACCTGGGAAGCGGCTTTGACTGCTTCGCCGCCGCCCTCAGCCTGCGGTTGCGGGCTGAGCTGTATGTGGGAGACGAGGCGGGCATCCTGCTGAATTCACACGGCGAAGGCGCGCCAACCCCGCAGGACGACCCGGAGGAGAACCTTCTGATCCGGGCTTTTCGCGAAGGCCTGCGCGCGGCCCTCGGCTCGGAGCAGGGAGCCGGCGCCTGGCGTATCGAGGTGAGCAGCATGATCCCGGCGGTGCGGGGCTTGGGGAGCAGCGCCGCCGCCATTGTGGCAGGGCTGCTGCTGGGCGCCAGTGCCGGCCGCCAGGCCCCGGGCGCGGATCGGATCCTGGCCCTGGCGTCCGCCCTCGAAGGGCATCCCGACAACGTGGCCGCCGCCCTCTACGGCGGCATCACGTTAGCCGTCGGGCTCGGGATCGGCGAGGCTCCTGTTCTGCGTCGCTTCCGGGTCCCGGAGGCCTGGATTCCGGTCGTCTTCATTGCCTCGGCCGCCAGCCGCACCACGGAGATGCGAGCGGCGCTGCCGGCGAGCGTCGCGCATCAAGAGGCCGCGGCCGCGGTTGCGCGCGCAGCCTTGCTGGCGACCGCCGTCATCACCTCCGACGCGAGCCTGCTGCGGACCGCGATGGATGACCGCCTGCACCAGCCATACCGCCTGCCGCTCCTGCACGGCTCAGGCGACCTGATCGCGACCGCGTACGAGCATGGCGCGGCCGGCGCGGCCTTGTCGGGTGCCGGCCCGAGCGTGCTGGCCATCTGCGACTCCCCGGCCAGCGCACATTCGGTGGAGAAAGCCTGGGCGGCCAGCTCTATCCCTGGCATGGCCACGCGCCTGCGCTTCGACACAAACGGGGCGAGGCTCCAGCACGCGGAACCGCGATGAGCCTGATCACGCTCACCGGCGTCGCGAAGACGTTCGGCGCGCAGCATCTCTTCGACGGAGTCGGGCTGCAGATCAGCGCCGGGCGCCGAATCGCCATCGTGGGGCCCAACGGGGCAGGCAAGACGACCCTGCTCGAGATCATGACCGGCGAACAGGAGGCCGATGCCGGCACCGTCACGAGTGCCAAGGATCTGGCGATCGGCTACCTGCGCCAGGAGGTCGCCCAGGCCAATCGCCATTCGGCGCTGGCCGAGGTGCTCAGCGGAGCCGGGGCGCTGAACGGCATCGAGCGACGGATGCGGCACATCGAGGCCGAGATGGCCGAGACGAGCGCCGAAGACGAGCTGGCCGAGTTGATGGAGGAGTACGGGCGGCTGCAGCATCGGTTCGAGCAGCTCGGCGGCTGGTCGCTGGAGACCGAGGCGCGCCGCATCCTGGCCGGGCTCGGCTTCGCGCAGGCGGACATGGAGCGCGACATCGGCGAGTTCAGCGGTGGTTGGATGATGCGCACCGCGCTCGCCCGACTGCTCCTGCAGAACCCCGACCTGCTCCTGCTCGACGAGCCGACCAACCACCTCGACCTGGCATCGGTTGAATGGCTGCAGGGCTTCCTGGCCGATTACGCCGGGGCGGTGGTGCTGGTCTCGCATGATCGCGACTTCATCAACGCCGTGGTCAACCGGGTGGCTGAGCTGAATCACGGCGTGTTCACCGAGTATGTCGGGGACTACGCCGATTTCGTCGAGCAGCGCGACGAGCGGCTCGCCCAGCTGGAGATGGCGGCCAAGGCTCAGGGGCGCAAGGTCGCGCAGGTGGAGCGCTTCATTGAGCGATTCCGCTACAAGCAGACCAAGGCGCGCCAGGTTCAGAGCCGGATCAAGCAACTGGACCGGCTCGACCGTGTCGTGGTGCCCAGCGCGCGCACCAAATCGGTGAGGTTCCGATTTCCGGAGCCACCGCGCAGCGGGCGGGTTGTGATCACCCTGGAGCGGATCGTCAAGCGATACGGCCGACACACCGTCTACAACGGCCTCGACCTCATGCTGGAGCGAGGCCAGAAGGTGGCCCTGATTGGCCCGAACGGCGCCGG
>JAYUGK010000022.1:0-2688 GCA_043738415.1 Chloroflexota bacterium
GCATGCTCGAAACCCGGGCTGCTCTGTTCAAGCCGATACAGATCGATCAGGTACTCCGGGTCGAGCCCCAGGTAGATGCCGTAGTTGCGCAGGAATCCCCTGACGTATACCGCGCCAGGCAGATCCCGATAGTCGCCGCGTTCCAGCGCCGACAGGTATCGCGCCCTGATCCTGGTGTCCCGCTCGACCCGCGGCAGGTCGATGAACTTCGCCTCGCGCGCCGAGCGCAGCACCTCGCCGAGCTTGGTCGGCTCGCGTGCCGTCAATCTGTGTCCTCGTCCGGCGCCACGTCACCGCCCCAGCCGTCCGGCGTGACCAGGACCTCACGGAAGCGGCTTCCATCGGCCGGGCCGATGATCCCGCGATCCTCCATCTGATCAAGGATGCGCGCGGCCCGCGCGTACCCGACGCGCAACCTCCGCTGCAGCAGCGAGGCGGATGCCTTGTCCGACCGACGCACGATGTCGATCGCCTGGCTGAGAAGCGGATCTCCGTCATCCTCGGCAGCGTCGGCGCCGGGGCGCCCGCCGCCTCTGCCGTCGCGCTTCGCGGCGGTGATCTCCGGGCGGTACTGGGGACCACCCTGCGCCCGCCAATGACGTGCCAGCTCGTCGATCTCCGGATCGGTCACCAGTACACCCTGCAGGCGCACGGCGCGTGGGGCGTCGATCGGCTGATAGAGCATGTCGCCGCGTCCAAGCAGGTCCTCGGCGCCGACCGCGTCAAGGATGGTTCGCGAATCTACCCCGCTGGTCATGGCGAAGGCAATGCGAGACGGGATGTTCGCCTTGATCAGGCCGGTGATGACCTGGACCGATGGACGCTGGGTGGCCACCACCAGATGGATGCCGGTCGCCCGGGCAAGCTGCGCGATGCGGGTGATGGTCGCCTCGACCTCGTAGGCGCTGATCATCATCAGGTCGGCCAGCTCATCGATCACGACCA
Organism: Chloroflexota bacterium; assembly: GCA_043738415.1. Lineage (GTDB taxonomy): Bacteria > Chloroflexota > Limnocylindria > QHBO01 > QHBO01 > CF-167. The sequence continues at coordinate 946 of JAYUGK010000022.1, forward strand.
CGATGTAGGGCATCCGGGGCTCTCCGGGGCGCAGCGCCTCGTTGTACCCCGCGATGTTTCGCACGCCGCGCTGCGCGAACTCGTGGTACCGGCTTTCCATGGTGCCGACCGTCCACTTCAGCGCGTTGACGGCCTTGTCGGTATCAACGATCACCTCGGTCAGCAGGTGCGGGATGCCCCGGTACTGGGCCATCTCGACGCGCTTGGGGTCGATCAGGATCAGCTTCACCTCGGTCGGCGTGGCACGCATCAGCAGCGAGCAGACGATGGCGTTGACGCAGACGCTCTTACCCGACCCGGTGGCCCCCGAAATCAGGACATGGGGCATGCGCGACAGGTCGGCGCTGAACGGCTGCCCAGCCACGTCCTGACCGAGTGCGAAGGCCAGCTTGCTCCGAGCCGCCGCTTCCTCGAAGTTCGGCGAGGCCAGGACCTCCTTGAGCGTTACCAGGTCAAAGGCACTGTTGGGGATCTCGATTCCAACGAACGGCTCGCCGGGAATTGGCGCCTGGATCCGGATGCTGCGAGCCGCGAGGTTGAGGGCCAGGTTGTCGGCGAGTCCCTCGATCCGCGAGAGCTTGATCCCCGGCTCCACGTCCAGCGCGTACTGCGTGACGACCGGGCCTTCCTGGATTCGCGCCACCTTCACGCCGATGCCGAAATGCGCGAGCGTCTCCCGGATGCGCTGCCCCTTGGCGCTCAGATCGAGCTGTGCGGCGCTGGTGGCCGGGGCGTCGTCGAGCTGGGACAGGTTTGGAAGCTCCCAGGTGCGTCCGACCGCCTCGAGCGCCGCATCGATCACCTCGTTGTGCTCTACCTCGGCAAGGTGGGCGGTCTCCTCGGTCTCCAGCTCTTCGACCGTCAGCTGGGTGTCCTGATCCGTCGGCGTCAACGTCGCGATGGGTGTCCTGGCGTCCCGGATGCGCACTCCGGCGCCGGTCTCAACGGGTCGGCTGCGGCGCAGGATCAGCGGGGTGTCGTCGTCGGAGCTGCTGCCGGCCAGGGCCGAGCGTACCCGGCCCAGCAGTCCCCTCGTCTCCGGGACAGCCGGTACAGGCGGCGCGGCGCGTCCCCTCTGACCGGGTGTCGCTTGCCGCGCCTGGATCGCGGCGAGCTCCTCGCGCTCGTCGCGTCGCCTCAGCCAGTCCGCGACCAGGTCGCCGATCGTCATGTTGAAGTACAGGAGCAGGCCGACCACCCACAGGACCCCGAGGATGGTCCAGGCGCCCGCCGCCCCGATGGCGCCGGCAAGGGCGGCACTCACCGCAAAGCCGACCGCGCCACCCCCGTCCCCGCGCTCGACCCCCAAAGCGCCATCGCCGCCGAGGAGGTGGAACATGCCCAGCAGCGCCAGCGCCGCGACTGCCGCACCGGTGGCTGCCATCCATCGTTCGGCCGGCATCGTCTTGAGCCAGAGCATGAACGCGAAGCCTGCCAGCAGCAGGGGGGCGAACGCGATCCCCCACCCGAGCAGGTATGCCAGCGTGTCGTGCCACGGCCGCACGATCATGCCCGCTTCCGGCGCGAACAGGGCAATCGTGCTGACGATTGCGGCAAGCACCAGTAAGAGCGCCAGGACCTCGCGGGCCACCCGACCACTCACCGTGAACGTGGTGGTTGCCCGTCGGCGCGAGCTGCTCTTGCGGCGCGATCCGTTTGAGCGTCGGCTGCTCACCGCTCGGTCAGACCTCCATCACGATCGGCAGGATCATCGGTCTGCGCTTGGTCTGCTCGAAGAAGTAC
>JAYUGK010000023.1:0-2669 GCA_043738415.1 Chloroflexota bacterium
TCGGAGTACTGCTTGGGAACCATCCGGTTGAGCTTGGCCAGGATCCGATCGCTGTCCATCAGCATGTAGAGCGACAGGATCACGATCAGGAAGAGCGATCCGAGGGTGGCCAGCGTGGCGCCGGCGATCCCCTGCGCCTCGCGGAAGATCGCCCCGGCCAGGGTGCCGACCTGCTCCTGGGCGCTGTGGAAGAGGCTGACCAGGTCAATCTGCCAGCGGTCCAGGCCCAGCGCGGCCTGGTAGGACGACAGGGTGGCCTCGATCTGGCGCGCCGTGGCGGGGAATTCTGCGGTCGCCTGGGTCAGCTGCTGGGTGATCGCGGCGCCGGTGGTGAACAGGGCGAAGCCCAGCCCCAGCAGTGCGACCAGGTAGGCCATCCCGACGGCTCCAGCCCAGCGGATGGGAAGCCGCTGGTCGAGGTAGCGGGCCACCGGTGACATGACGAAGGCCAGCAGCCAGGCCAGAAAGACGACCAGGATGATCTGGCTGAAGCCACCGAAGAAGGACAGCGCCTGCTGGACGAGGAGGACCGCGAAGTAGGCCGATCCGAGGGCCAGGAAGACGAGCAGCCAGCGACGCTCACGGGTGCCGATCCCACCGAGCGGCCGCGGATCGATCACCGACCGGCTCCCGACAGAGGACCGATGCCTGCGGCGGTGCGCACCTCGGCCATCGTGGCCTGTGCGATCGGACGAACCTTGGCCGCCCCGGCGGCGAGCACCTGCTCGACATAGTCGGGACTGGCCGCCAGTCGCATCCGCTCATCGCGCATCGGTCGGAAGAACTCGATGATTCGTTCGGCGAGCAGCTGCTTGGTCTCCACGCAGCCGGTTCGCGCCGTCCGCTCGCCGTCCTGGATCTGGAGGAAATCGCCGCCGAAGTGGCGGTGCAGCTGGCAAACATTGCAGACCTCGGGTCGCCCCGGGTCGCCCCGCTTGATGCGCTGCGGGTCGGTGACCATGCTCATCACCAGGCGCCGGATCTCGTCGGGCTCGGCGAAGATCGGGATGGTGTTGCCCGCGCTCTTGCTCATCTTGCGCGCCCCATCGATGCCGAGCACCACGGGGGCATCGGTGAAGACCGCATGCGGCTCGGAGAGGATCGATCCGTAGCGACGGTTGAAGGCGCGCACGATCTCACGGCTCAGCTCCAGATGCGCCGCCTGGTCCTTACCGATCGGCACACGTGCCGCCTTGTAGATGACGATGTCAGCGGCCTGCAGGACCGGGTAGTCGAGCAGTCCCATGCTGTTCTCGATCCCCTGGTCGCGCTTCTCCTTGTAGGTCGGCGTGCGCTCCACCCAGGAGACCGGCACCACCGTGTTCAGGATCCACGCCAGCTCGGCATGCTCCGGCATGTCCGATTGGCGGATCAGCGCGCAGCGCTGCGGATCGAGTCCGACCGCCAACAGGTCGAGCACCATCTCATGGGTCAGCTGCCGCATCGTGGCGCCGTCGTGAACGGTGGTCAGGGCGTGGTAGTCGACGATCGCGTAGATTGCGTCGTAGGCGTCCTGGAGCGCCACGTAGTTGACCTGCGCCCCGAGGTAGTTGCCCAGGTGCGAGGCGCCTGATGGCTGAATTCCGCTGAAGACGCGCTCGCGGACGGCCGGCTCGTTCATCGGACGGCGAGTGTAGCGCAGGGGATATGGTTGGACCGATGGCCACGTACCGGGTGTTCGCGGAGTCCGGCCCTCGGCATCGCAAGACGATGGTGCACGTTCCGGCGCTGCTCGGCTGCATTGCCGTCGGGCCGACCACCGAAGAGGCTCTCGAGGCGACCCCCGGGGCGATCCGCGCATTCCTCGCCTTCCTCGGGCGAAATGGCGTGGGCGCCGATCCCGCGGAACGGATCGAGCTGGATCTGGTCGATCATCTGACGAGCGGGCAGTTCCTGGGCAACGGCTCGCCTTCCCTCTTCCTGCCGACCGATGCCAGCGCGACGACACCTGGCGAGCTCGCCTCGGTGCTCGAGCGCGTCCGGTGGATGGTCGAGGAGCAGGCCGACCTGCTTCGCGGGCTGGACGCTGCCGCCCTGGACGCGGAGTCCGGGAAGGGTCGGCCGCTGCGCAGGATCGTGCAGCACGTCATCGGGGCGCACGCCGCCTATCCGGCTACTCTGTTCGGCGCCGTGCCCGGCGCTTCGGCAGCCGTCAATGCCGTGGAGCGTGCCCAGGGGCCAGCGGTTGAGCTGCTCTCCGCGGCGGATCGGGTCCGCACGTTGATCGCTGAGAGGCTCGTCTCACTGACCGACGCCGAGCTGGCTGCAGAGCGCGTCAGGAGTGGCGCTCGGTACACCGTGCGCAAGGTGGCGCGCCGGATTGCCGAGCATGAATGGGAGCATCTGGCGGAGCTGGCTCGACGCCGGGGCCGTCCCCTTTGAGGCCGATCTGGACGCGCGGCGCGATAATGCAGGCAATGACCGATGCCGCCGCCTGGTCGCACGCCGCCGATTCCGCTCGCCGCATTGGTCGAGCGGTCGAGTTCCACGCGACGATCGGCTCGACCAATGACCGCGCGCGCGCCGCCCTTCGCGAAGCCGGCGGTGACGGGTTGGCGGTGGTCGCCGATGAGCAGCTCGCCGGCCGCGGGCGGCGGGGACGCAGCTGGATCTCGCCTCCCGGACTGAATCTCATGGTCAGCGTGGGGCTGCATCCGAACGGGGACGAT
>JAYUGK010000024.1:0-2665 GCA_043738415.1 Chloroflexota bacterium
CAATCCACCGGGAGAACGTGGTTCGCGCCCGGGCAACCGGTGACCGCCACCTCGAAGCCCGGTCGCTGTCATCACTCGCCATGGCCATCGTCGATGAGGGCGAGTCAGCGCTGGCCTGCTCTCTGCTGGCCGAGGCGCTCCCACTGTTTCGCGATCTCGGCGATCGGAACCAGCTGATTACCCATGTCTCCCGTTTCGCCCTCGCGCACGCCAATAACGGAAGCCCGATGTTGGCCGCCCAACTCCTGGCGGCGGCCCAAGTCTTCCGCGCAGAGGTCGGCGACAGGCTCGGATGGGTCGATCGCTTGAACGATAGTGCGATGCGAATCATTCATGTCCAACTTGACGAGATCACCTTCGCCGAGGGGACGGCCCACGGGCAGGCGCTCACGCTTGACGAGGCGTTCACGCTGGCCTTGAACCCGCCGCACGAACCCGCCTGACGGCCCCTACCTCTCAGGAATTCTCGACGGGCCCTCTTGCTGAAAGGCCGACCGCGCGCGGCGGGTTGTCGGCGATGGCCGGCAGCACGGCTTTCACCTCGAATGGCGTGAAGGCAGGGTGCCTGGAGAGGATCAGCGCCACCATCCCGGCAACGTGCGGTGCGGCGAAGCATTCGCCGCCCCAACGGTGATCCTTGACACTCCCACCCCCGGCGTTGACCGTCGGGAATGACGCTGCAACGCTCGACCCGACCAGCGAACTCGGAGGTTACTTCCCCGGACGGGCCTCCGTCGGCTACCCTCATGCTCCAAGCGTGGCATGGGAGCCCTTTCTGGTGATCTGCTCGAACTGCGGAACCGAGAACGATGCGCAGCGCAAGTTCTGTACCGAGTGCGCGACGCCTTTTGCGGCTGCCTGCCCGAACTGCGGCACAACCAACCCGCCCGCGGCGAAGTTCTGCGGCGAATGCGCCTCCCCGCTAACAGGGGCGGCCCGGCCAGGTGACCGCGCGGCTGCTCCCGTCGCCGAACGCCGGCTGGTCAGCATCCTCTTCGCCGATCTGGTCGGCTTCACCCCCTTTGCCGAGGAGCGCGACGCGGAGGACGTGCGTGACACGCTCACCCGCTACTTCGACCTCGCCTCCGATGTCATGACCCGCTACGGGGGAACCGTCGAGAAGTTCATCGGCGATGCGGTGATGGCCGTGTGGGGCACGCCGGTCGCCCACGAGGATGACGCGGAACGGGCGGTCCGGGCCGCCCTCGAGCTGGTCGATGCGGTGCGCGGCCTCGGCCCCGCAATCCAGGCGCGCGCCGGGGTCCTGACCGGAGAAGCGGCGGTCACGCTTGGCGCGACGAACCAGGGCATGGTCGCCGGCGACCTGGTGAACACCGCCGCTCGCCTGCAGTCGGTTGCCCCACCCGGCGTGGTGCTGGTCGGCGAAGCCACCCAACGCGCCGCCAGCCGGGCGATCGCCTTCGAGGAAGCCGGCGAACAGATGCTCAAGGGCAAGGCCAGCCCGGTCCCAGCCTGGCGGGCCCTGCGCGTCGTCTCGGAGCGCGGCGGACGCAACCGCAGCGAGGCCCTCGAGGCGCCCTTCGTCGGCCGCGACGAGGAGTTCCGGCTCCTCAAGGACCTGTTCCACGCCACGGGTCGCGAGCGGCGGGCGCGACTCGTGTCGGTCATCGGTCCGGCGGGAATCGGTAAGAGCCGGCTGGCCTGGGAGTTTCTCAAGTACATGGACGGGCTGGTAGACACCATCCGCTGGCACCACGGCCGGAGCCCCTCCTACGGCGAGGGGATCACCTTCTGGTCCCTGGGCGAGATGGTGCGCGGCCGGTGCGGGCTGGCCGAGACGGATGACGAGGCGACCACCCGGGCCAAGGTTGGAGAGATCCTGGCCGAACACGTTCCCGACCCCGAAGAACGGCGCTGGATCGAGCCGGCACTGCTGGTGCTGCTCGGTTTCGAGTCGGGCATCGGTTCCGATCAGTTGTTCGCGGCCTGGCGCACCTTTTTCGAACGCCTGAGCAGCTCCGGCACCGTGGTGCTGGCCTTCGAAGACCTGCATTGGGCCGATAGCGGCACCCTGGACTTCATTGATCACCTGCAGGAGTGGAGCAAGGGCCACCCGATCCTGGTCGTCACCCTGGCCCGGCCCGAGCTGATCGAAAAGCGTCCGAACTGGGGAGCGGGCAAGCGCAACTTCACCTCGATCTACCTGGAGCCGCTGCCGGATGCGGCCATGCGCGAACTGCTCGGCGGGCTGGTCCCTGGCCTGCCCGAATCGGCGATCCGCGCGATCGTGGCACGCGCCGGTGGCATGCCGCTCTACGCGGTCGAGACCGTCCGCATGCTTCTTGCCGAGGACCGGCTGAGAGAAGAGGCTGGCGTGTACGTGCCGGTTGGTGACCTGACCTCGCTGGCGGTGCCCGAGACCCTGACCGCGCTGATCGCCTCGCGACTCGACAGCCTTGATCCAGCCGACCGGGCACTGATCCAGGATGCGGCCGTCCTCGGGCAGAGCTTCACGCTTGAAGGGCTGTCTGCCATCTCGGGACTGGACGCGGCCGCGCTCGAGCCTCGCCTGCGGGGGCTGGTGCGGCGTGAGCTGCTGACCATCGAGGTCGATCCCCGCTCGCCGGAGCGCGGCCAGTACACCTTCCTCCAGGCGCTCATCCGCGAGGTCGCCTACAACACCTTCGCCAAGAAGGATCGCAAG
>JAYUGK010000025.1:0-2665 GCA_043738415.1 Chloroflexota bacterium
GTGCTCAGCGCGCGCAGCATGGCTCCCCGATGGGCGCGATCCGAGCCAGCGAAACGCGGTTGGCGCGCCACCGGGACCACCACTTCCCGGCCTCGCGACGGGCAGCCTTCAGCCACCGGGCACGCGCCGCAGAGAGGCGTCCGGGCTCTGCAGATTCCCGCGCCGAACTCCATGGTGGCGTGGGTCCAGGCGGCAGCATCGGCCTTGTTGCCGGTGGCTGCCAACGCATCGGCCAGGCGCTGCAGGTCCCGTGGGCCGGCGCTCGGCGACAGGCCAAAGCGGCGCACGAACCAGCGGCGCACATTGGTGTCAACCACGCCCACCGGCTCGCCGAATGCCAGGCTGGCCACCGCGCGCGCCGTGTAGGGGCCGACCCCCGGCAGGCGCTCGAGGTCCGCCACTCCCGCGGGCCAGCCCCGAGTCGCGACCGCCGCCGCCGCCGCGCGCAGGGCCAGCGCGCGCCGGTTGTACCCGAGCCCCGACCAGGCGCTCAGCACCTCCGCCTCGGGTGCCGCGGCCAGCATCGCGGCGGTGGGAAAGCGCGCCAGGAACGTGGGAAACCGCTCGGCCACCCGCGAAGCCTGGGTTTGCTGGAGCATCACCTCGCTGACCAGGACGGCATACGGATCGCTCGTCCGCCGCCACGGGAAGTCGCGGTGCGCAGCGGCATACCAGGTCAGCAGCGCGCGCCGGATGCGCCCGAGCGCAGGCGGATCGGTCAATCGGTCGACCACCCCGGCAGGGTAGCGCGCGAGCATTCAGATCACTCGCCGACTCTGCGGTCGCGCCTGCGCTACCGTAGGTCGCAATGCGCTGCCGACTGGTCTGTCTTGATGCGGGGTTCACCCTGCTGGCTCCTCGCCGCACCCTGTCCGATGCCCTCCGCGGGGTGCTGGACGCCCACGGCCACGCGATCAGCGACCAGGAGCTGCACCGGGCCTGGGAGGTGGCCGATCGCTGGTTTTGGGACGACTACCACCGGCCCGACAACGACACCTGGATCGACGACCGGCGAATTGACGACACTTGGCGCACGTACCACGCGCTGATGCTGCGCGAGCTTGGGCTTGAGGATCTGCAACACCGAGTGCTCGATGCGATCCTGACCGCCCAGTACGCCCCCGAGTCGTGGGAGCTGTACCCCGACGTGCTGCCGGCGCTGGCAGAGCTGCGAGCCGCCGGCCTGCGGCTCTGCATCGTCTCGGACTGGGGCTCCAATCTCCTTCCGATCGTCGAGGGGCTGGGCCTCCGGTCCGAACTTGACTTCGTGCTCGCCTCGGGAGCGGAGGGCATCTCCAAGCCGGATCCTGCCTTCTTCCGGCTCGCGGCCGCCCGGGCGGGCGTCCCACCGGGAGCGGCGCTGATGGTAGGCGACTCCTACCGGGCCGATGTCGAGGGCGCGCGTGCCTCCGGCATGCAGGCGGTCCTTCTGGCACGTCCCGAATGGCGCGATCAGCGCGAGGCTCCGCCCGATGGGGTGACTGTCATCAGCTCGCTGTCCGAGCTGCCCGCGCTGGTAGCGGGCCGCTAGCCGCTCGTCTCGGCCGCCGCCACGGCCTCGTGCTCGGCCAGCTCGCCGTGACCGCGGAGTTGCAGCATGACTCCTGCCGCGATGATCAGCACGCCGCCCAGCACCTGCACCACGGTCGGCGGCTCGCTGAACAGGAGGGCGGCAAGCCCCACGCCGACCACCGGCTCGAGGGTTGACAGGATGGTCGCGCGCGGCGCGCCGAGCAGGCGCACGCCGGCGATGAAGCAGACGGTCGGGATGCCCGCGCCGATGACCCCGGCCAGCAGCACCGGCCAGAGCGCCGATACACTCGTCAGCGGCTGCGTGATTGCGGCCAGCTGACCCGTGATCAGTCCGAGGGCCAGGTAAATAAGGGTCGCCCCGCTCAACATGAGCGCCGCAGCCTGCGTGCCGGGGGTCGCGCTGAAGCCATGGCGGGCCGACAGCGCATAGAAGGTCTGCCCCACGGCCGCCCCCAATGCCAGGCCGATCCCCAGCAGGTCGAGATCGCCGAGCGGTCCGGCGCCGGCCACCACAAGCACCACGCCGGCCAGCGAAACACCCAGCGCGGCGAGGCGCAGGCGGTCGAGCCGATCGTTGAACCAGGTCGCGCTGGCGAGGGCAACGAAGGCGGGGTACACGTAGAAGACGAGCAGTGTCAGCGCGATCCCGACGCGCAGGAACGCGATGAAGGCGGCCAGGTTGACCGCGGCGTTGATCACCGCGGCGGCGCCGACGAAGCGTCGGTCACCCGCCGGCAGGGATCGCCACGGAAGCGTGGCGCGCTGCCCCGCCATCGTCCTGGCCAGGAGGAAGAGGAAGACGCAGATCGCCCCGACTCCGGCTCGCCAGGTGGTCAGGGTGAGGGTCGAGACGCCCGCGTCGTCGGCATAGCGGACCAGCACGCCGAGCGTCCCGAAGCAACTCGCCGACACCACGATCAGCGCGGCGCCGGTCCAGCTCGACGATGCGGAGCGGTTCAGCGAGCCCTCCCGCTGACCGGCTCGTCGGATTCCGCGGCGGCAACCTCAGCGGTGAGCCGGACACCTTCGGCGGCCAGCGCATCGGCCCGGTCGCGGGCAGCGTTGTGGCGGTCGATCAGGTCCCGGAAGGAGAGGTGATCGGCGTAGGTGGCAGGATCGGCCAGCTGTTCGC
>JAYUGK010000026.1:0-7756 GCA_043738415.1 Chloroflexota bacterium
GGGCCGCCCGCAACGTGGGCGGCCACGTCGTGATGTACGCGGACCGCATGACCGATTCGATGCGCGCCGCAATCGACGAGACGAACCGCCGCCGGGCCCGGCAGGTGGCCCATAACGAGGCGCACGGGATCATCCCCGAGACGATCACCAAAGCGATCCGCGACATCAACGACGGGCTGCGCAGGGTCGCCGAGGAGCGGGCGCAGCTCGACGTCAGCGGCCGCGAGCCCGAGGAGCTGGCCGCCATGATGGGGCGCCTCGAGGCCCAGATGAAGGAGGCGGCCCGCAACCTGGAATTCGAGCGCGCCGCTGCCCTGCGCGACGAGATCCTTCAGCTCCGCCGGCTGCGCGAGGAGCTGGCGGCCGCCCCCGGCAGCATCCCCGCCGACGTGTATGCCGCGGCCGTCGAGGCCGGCGAGTTCGGGGGCGGTCCGCGGCGCACGCAAGGCGAGGTGTTCAGCACGGCGGCGCGGCCGAACATCATCGCCGCCGGCTCGCGGCGCCACCCGCCCCGTCGCCGCCGGCCGTAGAGGCGACCATTGGCCGGAACGATGCCCCACGCGATCTTTGTCGAGACCGGCATTGACGATGGCAGCGCCGCGGCGGCCTATGCCGCCGAGCTGCCCGGCTGCGCGGTCTTCGCGGCCGATCCGGACGCCGCCGCAGCCGGCATGCCGCGCCGCGTGGCCGAGTTCAGCGACTGGCTGCGGGGCCGCCGGGAGGAGGCACCCCGATTCGTCGGGGACAACTGGTACGAGGTCGAGCGCGCCGCAGCTCAGCCGTCCGCGCGCGCAACCTTCAGCCTGGACGAGCTGCCGCCGTCGGACGAGGAGTTCGCGCGCTACCTGCGCTGGCTCGAGTTGGCGCGCGAGGAGCTGGCCGATGCCGCCGATGCCGCGGCGGACGCGGCCGCTCGGATGGGCACGATCGAGCGCCAGGACCGCACCTTCGCGGCGGAGCTGGGGCAGGAGCTGCAGCCTCCGAAGGGTGAACCGATCGATCGGTTCTACCAGGCTCGGGATGTATTGACGGCGGCCATCGAGAAGGCCGGCCCGGCAGCCGAGGGCGTGCGACGGATCCTGCGGGTGGCGATCGCCGACGACCTGCGGCTGGCTGATCGACTGCACGGAGGCCTTCCCTGAGCGACCTCCTCGCCCTGGCCCGAGCCGGCGCAGCTCCCCGACGGGTGCGCCACCTGGGTGATTGGCCGCTCCCTCGACCCCGCCGCGCACCGGCCGCGACGGCGCTCGGCGCCCTGCAGCGGGCGATGCCGCTCTGTGATGGCGGCGCCGCGCCGGTGCTGTCCGGCGACGGAACGGAGCGGGCGATCCTGATCGGGCAGGCGCCCGGCTGGCGCGAGATCGAGACCGGCCTGCCGTTCGCCCACGATGCCGGGCGCCGCCTGATCGGCTGGCTGGCGCTGGCGGGGATCGGCGTCGAGGATTTTCGGGAACGCTGGTACGTCACCTCGGTCGGCAAGTGCTATCCGGGCCGTCGCGCAGGCTCCTCGGTCGATTCGGCGCCCTCGCGGACGGAGATTGCGCGCTGGTCGCCGTATCTCACCGAAGAGGTGCGCCTGCTGCACCCACGGCTGGTCGTCCTGGTTGGCGGGCTGGCGCATCGCTGCGCCTTCGGCCCGCGGGTGCGCCTGGATGAGCTGGTTGGACGGCCACTGACCTGGGAGCTGGCGCCTGGCGCATCGGTCCTAGCTCTCCCGCATCCGTCGGGGGCGTCAACCTGGCTGAATGACCCGGCCCGCGTTGAGCTGTGGAGGCGGGGGATCGAGCTGCTGGCCGCAGCTTGGCGAACGTTGGAGGCAGCTGGATGAATCGCCAGACCCGGATCGGGATCGCCGTGGTCGCCGCCCTCGGCGCCTTCGTCTTCTTCATGCTGGTAGTCGGCTCGCTGGGCGGCGTCAACCCGGATCTGCAGCGCCTCCAGGCCGCCGACGTGGTCCGGGACGGCAACCAGGCGATCCGGTACGGAACGGCGGAGGTGCGGATCGTGGGCTGGTACGCCGAGCTGACCGGAGACTGCGCAGGCGATGATGGCGGGGCCGATGCCTCCGTCGCCTGGCTGCAACGTCAGTGTCCGCTTCGCGTCCTCCTCGCGCAGCAGCCGCCCGAAACCGTCACTCAGGCCGAATTGGTGCGCAATGGCCTGAGGCTGGCAGCACCGACCGGCGGCCCCTTCCCATCGCGAGCCAGGCCCGGCGGTCCCAACCTGCGCCTGGAGCAGCTCGTCTTCATCGGCCATTTCGACGACGCAGCCGCGGCCAACTGCATCCCAGCTCGGCACGAGCAGTGCCGGGACACGTTCGTGGTGACGACCTACACGGGCCTGCTGCGCTGACGACGTCTCATCGGCACGGAGGAGTTGCCCAGGGTTGATCGCGGATGGATGCCCTCAGGGGCTCGTCATTCGGGGCGAGAAGACTGCCGCCGAAGACGTCCACGAGGAGGCAGCGTCCGCCAACGTAGCAGGCGTGAACTTCGGCGTCGAACGCCCTTCCGCGGCCCATGTTGATGACCATGCGATCGGCCCCGGATGGGAGCCCGTGCTCCGCGGCTGCCACGACTTCGGCTCATCCTTCCGCGAGGCCGCAGACGACGACCGGGCGAGGTACCGTGCACCCAGAGATCAGGAGTACGAGGCCAAGAACCACTCCCCGCACCGGTCCGTCATGGCACCTGGCAAACCGAACAGGCGTTCATATCGGTCTGATATGATCGAGCCGATGCCCTCCGACCGGATCGTGGTGCGCGGCGCCCGCGAGCACAACCTCAAGAACCTCGACGTCGACATGCCGCGCGACCGGCTGATCGTGATCACCGGGTTGTCGGGAAGCGGCAAGAGCAGCCTCGCCTTCGACACCATCTACGCCGAGGGACAGCGACGCTACGTCGAGTCGCTGTCCGCCTACGCCCGCCAGTTCCTGGGCCAGATGGAGAAGCCCGACGTCGACCAGATCGACGGACTCAGCCCGGCGATCAGCATCGACCAGAAGGGCGCCAGCCGGAACCCGCGCTCGACCGTCGGGACGGTCACCGAGGTATACGACTACCTGCGCCTCCTGTTCGCCCGGATCGGGCGAATGCACTGCCCGATTTGCGACCGCGAGATCGCGCGCCAGACTGTGGAGCAGATCGTGGATCAGCTCTACGCGCTCCCCGAGGGGACGCGCCTGATGCTCCTCGCACCATTGGTGCGCGACCGCAAGGGCGAGCACGAAAAGCTGCTGGCGGGGGCGAAGCAGGCAGGCTTCGTGCGGGTCCGGGTCGACGGCGAGCTGCACGACCTCGACGAGGAGATCGCGCTCGACAAGAAATTCAAGCACAGCATCGAGGTGGTGGTTGACCGGCTGGCGGTGCGCGCCGGCTCACCCGACGATCCTGATGGGCTGCGGCCGGATGCCTCGCGCATGGCCGACTCGATCGAGACTGCCCTCCGCACATCGGATGGCACCCTGCTCGTCCACCTGCCCGACGATGGGCCACAAGGGTCGGATCGGCTCTTCAGCGAGCGGTACTCCTGCCCCGAGCATGGCGGCAGCTTCGAGGAGCCGGCCCCGCGCAACTTCAGCTTCAACTCGCCGCATGGCGCCTGCCCCAGCTGCACCGGGCTCGGCAGCCGCCTGGAGATCGATCCAGAGCTGGTGATGCCGAACGGTCAGCTGTCGATCGCCGACGGCGCAGTGGTGCCGTGGCGCCGGATGGTGGCTACCGCCTCGTGGTTCAGCACCATCCTCGACGCGGTGGCCGAGCGATACGGCTTCGCCACCGACGTGCCGGTCGGCGAGCTGTCCGAAGAGGCCCGGCGGATCCTGGTGTACGGCAATGGTGGCGAGCGGGTCGCGGTCAAGTACCGCTCGCGCCAGGGGAACCAGCACACCTTCAACACCACCTTTGAAGGGGTCGTGCCGAACCTGCAACGCCGCTACCGCGAGACCGGGTCCGAGATGATCAAGACCGAGATCGAGCGCTACATGACGACACGGCCCTGCCCGACCTGCGGCGGGATGCGCCTCAAGCCGGAGTCGCTGTCGGTGACGGTCGGTGGGCGGAACGTGATCGAGACCACTCGGCTCTCGGTGACCGACGCGCTGGGCTGGTACGGGGCGCTTTCCGATCTGCTCTCCGACCGCGAGAACCAGATCGCGCGGCAGGTGCTCAAGGAGATCCGAGCGCGGCTTGGATTCCTGGTCGACGTGGGGCTCGACTATCTGACCCTCGACCGTGCCAGCGGCACCCTGTCGGGCGGCGAAGCCCAGCGGATCCGGCTGGCGACCCAGATCGGGTCGAGCCTGATGGGCGTCCTCTACATCCTCGACGAGCCGTCGATTGGCCTCCATCAACGGGACAACGCGCGGCTGATCGCGACCCTGGAACGGCTCCGCGACCTCGGCAACACGCTGATTGTGGTCGAGCATGACGAGGAGACGATCCGCGCGGCCGACTGGGTGATCGATATCGGCCCGGGAGCCGGCGAGCACGGCGGCGAGCTGATCCACTCCGGCTCGCTGGAGGAGCTGCTGAACAACGACGCCTCGATCACCGCTGCCTACCTGCGAGGCGACCGATCGGTCCCGGTTCCTTCGCGCCGTCGGGCGGGCAGCGGGCGTTGGCTCACCGTGCGAGGCGCTCGCGAGAACAACCTGCGCGGGATCGACGTCGCCTTCCCGCTGGGCCGTTTCGTGGCGGTCACCGGGGTGAGCGGGTCGGGCAAGTCGAGCCTGGTGGCGCAGATCCTCTACCCCGCGCTGGCCGCGGCAATCTGGGGGGCACGCGACCGACCCGGGGCGCACGACGCGATCGAGGGGATCGAGCAGATCGACAAGGTGATCGAGATCGACCAGAGCCCGATCGGCCGCACCCCACGTTCCAATCCCGCCACCTACACCGGGCTATGGGCACCGCTTCGCGAGATGCTGGCGGCGGTCCCCGAGGCGCGCCTGCGCGGCTATGCTCCGGGGCGTTTCAGCTTCAACGTCAAGGGCGGCCGCTGCGAATCCTGCGAAGGCGCCGGGATCGTGCAGATCGAGATGCATTTCCTGCCCGATGTGTACGTCCAGTGCGAGGTTTGCAAGGGTCAGCGCTACAACCGCGAGACCCTGGAGGTCCACTACAAGGGCCACAACGTGGCGGAGATCCTGGAGATGACAGTGGACGAGGCGCTCGCCTTCTTCTCGGCCGTCCCGTCCATCCGCAACAAGCTGCAGACCCTGCACGACGTGGGAATGGGCTACATCCACCTGGGTCAGCCGGCCACGACGCTGTCGGGCGGCGAGGCGCAGCGCGTCAAGCTGGCCACCGAGCTCTCGAAGCGAGCCACCGGGCGCACCCTCTACATCCTTGACGAGCCGACCACCGGCCTCCATTTCGACGACGTGGCGCGGCTGCTGCAGGTGCTCGGCCGGCTGGCGGACGCCGGCAACACGGTGATCGTGATCGAGCACAACCTCGATGTCATCAAGAGCGCCGACTGGGTGATCGACCTCGGACCGGACGGCGGCGCGGCAGGTGGCGAGCTTGTCGCGGCCGGCACCCCGGAGGAGGTGGCACGGGTGCGGGCCTCGCATACCGGCCACTATCTGCGGACCGCGCTCGCCACTTCTCGCGCGCGGGCGACCAGCGCGCAGCGCACAGCCTGACAGGACTCGGCCCCGTTATGATCCCGACCCCGACCATTCCACTCTGAAAGGTCGCCCATGGCCCTGGTAGCGCTTGTCATCGTCGGAGTTCTGCTGGTGGTCGTTGGCCTCGTGGCGGGTGGCTCGATTCCCTTTCTCGGTCTGGGCCTGCTGTCACTCACGGCCGGTGGCCTCATCCAGGTCATGACCTCGCGCAGGTCCTGATGGCTCGCCGGAAATGTCCTCACCGCAGTCCGGCCGCAGTCCCGCCGGACCAGGCTTGCCGCGTGACTTCCACTCAACTCGGAACGAGGAGCTCGGTATGAAGATTGCCTTCTTTCCCGCGGCCGTGATCTTTGTGATCGGCCTCCTGGCAGCGGTGTTGGGCTCTGGGGCGGTGGTCTGCGAGTGCTCGCGCTGGGCATCGCGGCGATGACCGCCGGAGCCGCCCTCGAGCTCTGGTCGAGACAACGGTCCTGACGACGATGCCAGCTCGCGCCGAGGCGCTGGCCCTCCTCCACGAGTGGAACGCGAATCCCTCGCTGCGGAAGCACGGTCTGCTGGTGGAGGCGGGGGTCCGGGGATACGCGACCGATGACGGGCTCGACGCCGACACCGTCGAGCGCTGGGGGATGGCCGGGCTCCTCCACGACCTGGACTACGAGCGCTTTCCCGATGCCGCAACCCATGGCGCGGTGGCCGCCGATGAGATGACGCGGCGCGGCTACCCCGACGAGGTAGTGCAGGCTGTCCGCACCCACAACGACGCCCTTGGCATCCCCCGGGAAAGCCGCCTCGACCACCTGGTCTACGCCTGCGACGAGCTGGCCGGGTTCCTGGTGGCGGTCGCCCTGATGCGACCGTCGCGCCGCTTGGCCGATGTCGAGCCGATCCACGTCCGCAAGCGGATGAAGGACAAGGCCTTCGCCCGGGCCGTGCCGCGCGAGATGCTGCTGGCCGGCGCGGGCGAGCTGGGGATCGAGTTCGACGATCACGTCACGCGCATGGTCCGCTACCTTGCCGAGGTCGCCCCCGAGGTCGGCCTGTAGCCCATCTCCGCCAGGAAGGGCGAGGGCCGCGACGGGTCGAATGCCAGGATCAGCCGCCTGCTGGCACGCGTGAGCGCCACGTAGGCGAGCCGCCGCTCCTCTTCGAGCGCCCGCGCCGGATCGGCCGCCCCGGCCAGCGATCGCCGATTCGGGAAGCGATCCGCCTCGAAGCCGATCACCACCACGGATGGCCATTCGCGCCCCTTGGCGCCGTGGACCGTGACCACCTCGATCGGGGCGGATGGGTCGCGGAGGGTGGCAAGCCGAGCCAGCGCGGCGTCGGCCGCTGCCAGGAAGCTGCCGAGCGCGCGAAAGGCAGTGGCCCAGCCGAGCAGCGCATCGAGGGCGGCGTGTGCCTCATCACCCAGCGTCTCGTTCCCGTCGCCACGTGCCCAGCCGCGCCCGTTCCGCAGGCCGCGAAGCTCGGAGAAGGGCGCGGACTGCGACGGCAATCTTCGAGCGTCGTCGAGAAGGCTGGCCACCGCCTCGGCCTCCAGCGGCCCGCCGAGCGAGGTCGCGTGCGGCATCCCGGCGCGCAGCAGGGCCATCAGAACCGGACCGAGCTCTGCTCGCGTGCGTGCCAGGAGACAGCAGCGGCCGAGCTCCGCGGCCTCGCGGCCGGCCAGGGCCGCCAACCGATCGGGCCACCGCGGATCGGCGGTCGAGACAACCGAGACCGCTCCGGGCTCACGCCTGCGACCAGGGGCTGGCTCGATGCGCTTGACGAAGCGCTCGGCATTAACGGCGACCAGCCTGCGTGATGCGGCCACTACCGCCGGCGGGCATCGGTAATTCGTCGCCAGCTGAACACGTCGAGCGGCCGGGTAGTACCGTCCGAAGTCCAGGATCCTTCGCACATCGGCTAGATATGCTGCTATACAATACAGCGGATGAACAGACAGCCGGTCGCCTACTTGCGGAAGTCGCGCGTAACCAATGATCGCCACCTGTCCTGGGAGGTGCAGGACGGTAAGATCCGCCAACTGGCTGCGCAGCACGGCGACAACGAACTGCTGCTGCTGTCGGACTGGAACCGATCCGGTGGGAAGGGTGCCAACGGTCGACCCGGCTACCACCA
>JAYUGK010000027.1:0-7751 GCA_043738415.1 Chloroflexota bacterium
TCGGCAAGGTGACAGGCTCACTCGACGAGGTGCTGAAGCCGATTCGCCTGCCCGATGATCCGCTCGCCGCCAGCTACGCGGTGGGAGGCATGCTCCAGATCGAACTGACGCGCAAGCAGCAGCTGCTCGAGCTGCCCGACGCCGGGGCGCGGCTTGCGGCCGAGCTGCAGCTCCTGCGCCGGGAAGCGCGGCTGCTGGCCGACGGGGCCATCTCACCGATGAGCAGCGCAGACCTGCACTACAACCCCAACTGAACCGATGGTCGGGCGCGTCGCTGCAGCCGCCCTCGTCCTCCTCGTGCTGACCACCGCCTGCACCAGTTCCGTCACGCCCAGCCCCACCGCCACCGCCGCTTCGACAGGGTCATGGCAACCGAGCGATGCCGGCAGCGCGATCCCCAGCGCAAGGCCATCCGCGCCGGGGACGAGCTACCTGGTGCGTGCCGGCGATACTCTCTTCTCGATTGCCAGGGCCTGGGGTACCACGGTGGGCCAGCTGCAGGCCTGGAACGCCGAGCGCTACCCCTCGCTGGCGGCGGATCCGAACTCGCTCCAGGTCGGCTGGGAGCTGATCGTCGCGGGCGACCCAGGAGCGACGCCGGTGCCGACGGCCGTACCGACTCCGCCGGTTTCTGGCTGCCGAGCGGGCAACCGCGTGGGGCCCGGCAGCCAGCAGACCTTCGCCATCATCCCCAATGCCGGGCATGCGGTGGCCCTCACCCTCGACATGGGTGGGCGCCTGGATCCGGGCATCGACATCCTCAACTTCCTGATCGCCAACCACGTCTGCGTCACGCTCTTCCCGACCGGGGCGATGGCCCAGACCACGCAGGGGCAGGCGGTGATGGCCATCATCAGGGCGCACCCGGAGCTCTTCGAGATCGGCAACCACACCATGCACCACTGCGACCTGGTGCGCGGCGGCGGAGGCTCGCCGACCACCGCCCCGTGCGTGACCAACGGCACCCCGACCGCGGACTTCATCCGCACAGAACTGACCGACTCGGCAGCCATCCTCAAGCAGTATTCGGGGCAGGATCCTGTCCCGTACTGGCGTCCGCCGTACGGCTCCATCAACGACGCGGTGCGAGCGGCGGCCGCATCGGTCGGCTACACCAAGACCTTCATGTGGAGCGTCGACACGATCGACTGGAAGCCGATCTCTGACGGTGGACCCACCGCGGAGCAGATCGCCAGCAAGGTGATCAGCCGATCGGTGGACGGATCAATCGTGCTCATGCACCTGGGTGGCTACGAGACCCTCGCCGCCCTGGAGATCATGGTTCCGGGGCTCCGCGAGCGCGGCTTCCTGCTGACCAGCCTCTCCGACATGCTCCACTAACCCCGGCGCCGCCCGGGCCGGGCCAAAGGTCACGGTCGCTGAAGGCCAATGGCACTCGTGAACGGCCGCGTGGGCTGGCAGGGTGGGGGTGTGAAACCGCGAGTCAGCCTCGCAGGCAGACTGGGCAGCACCTGGTTTGGTGGTGGCCTCCCGCCGCGGACGCGCGAGCGTCTCGCCTCGATCGCCGAACTGCGGACCTTCGGGCCCGGCGAGATCCTGCTCAAGGAGGCGACAGAGTGCGACCACTTTGGCGTGCTCCTGTCGGGGCTCCTCGCGATGCAGGTGCTGGTCCCTGGACAGGGCTCGGTCACCCTGCTCACCGTCGAGCCCGGCGATGTATTCGGCTGGTCGGCGGTGGTGGCACCGCACCGCTCAACCTCGACCGTGGTCGGGATCGAGGCCGGGGAGGCGCTGGCCTTCGGCGCCGAACCGCTGCGCGACCTGCTCAACGCCGATGACGTGCTGGCAGCAACCCTCTATCCGCGGCTCCTCCAGGCGGTGGCCCGGCGTCTGACCGCCACCCGTCTCCAGCTGCTTGACCTGTACGCGCGGGAGCAGGAGGTGCTCCCATGGTGATCGCCCCGCCGGGGCAGGAGTTCCTGCCGCGTGAGCGCTTTGACGCCCTCCTCGACCTGCTTCGGGAGGGCGGTCGTACGATCATGGGGCCAACGCTGCGTGACGGCGCCGTCGTGCTGGATGAGATCACGTCAGCCGACGACCTGCCGCGGGGCTGGCAGGACGAACAGTCTCCGGGTCGGTATCGCCTGACCGGGGACCGCGGGGAACGTCTCTTCGACGTGGTGAACGGCCCGATGAGCTGGAAGCAGTTCACCTTCCCGCCCCGGCAGGCGGTGGCCAGCGCGCAGCGGAACCCTGACACCAGCGCCACGTTCAGGGCGAGGACTCCTGACCCGCCGCGGCTCGCCTTCCTGGGGGTCCGCGCCTGTGAGCTGGCGGCGCTGCGCATCCACGATCGGGTGCTGGCCGGGGGCGCCTTCGTCGACGAGGACTACCGGGCACGCCGTGACGGCGCCCTGGTGGTGGCGGTCCAGTGCACTCGAGCCGCCTCCACCTGCTTCTGCGCGTCAATGGGAACTGGGCCCGAGGTGCGCGACGGACACGACCTGGCCCTGACGGAGCTTGAAGATGGCTTCCTGGTCAGCTGCGGCACGGCGGATGGGGCACGCCTCCTGGCACGCCTGCCGACGCGGCGCGGGACGGCGGCCGAAGGGGCCGCCGCGGCAGGTGCCGTGGCCGAAGTGCGCGCGGCGACCGGGGAGGCGGTGGCCCTCGATGGCCTGCACAACCGGCTGATGGACCAGCTGGACAACCCGCGCTGGGGGCAGGTGGCTGATCGGTGCCTGGCCTGTGCCAACTGCACCATGGTCTGCCCGACCTGCTTCTGCACCAGCACCTCGCTGCGCTCCGACCTGGATGGGACGGTCACGGTGGCGGAGCGGGTGTGGGACTCGTGCTTCACGTTGGGCTTCGCCCAGGTGGCCGGCGGCAACTTCCGGCCCCGACGTTCAGACCGATATCGGCAGTGGCTGACCCACAAGTTCGCCACCTGGGTCGATCAGTTCGGCAGCTACGGCTGCGTCGGGTGCGGTCGCTGCGTGAGCTGGTGCCCGGTGGGGATCGACGTCCGCGAGGAACTGGCCGTCATCGCACCGCCGGCCGTGCAGCCCGAGCGGGGAGCGAACCGGCCGGCAGCCGCCACACCAGGGCGTTTTGACATCGCCACCCTGGGCGCGCTCCGGAACGAAACGGCTGACACCTCCACGCTGCGCCTTGTGCCGCGTGATCCCGCGCTGCTGGCGGGCCTGCCGGGCCAATTCGTGATGGTCGACCGGCCCGGGTTCCCCGCCTTTCCGATCTCGGCGTCGAGGTACGGCAGCGACCACCTGCAACTGACCGTTCGGGCAGCCGGGCCCGCCACTCGGGCGGTGCTCAGCGAACCGATCGGGGCGCAGGTCGGCCTGCGCGGGCCGCTGGGCCGGCCGTGGCCGCTGCAGCGCGCCGTGGGCCGGGACGTGGTGATCGTCGCGGGAGGGATCGGCCTCGCTCCGTTGCGGCCGTTGGTGGACGCGATCCTGGCCGAACGCGCTCGCTATGGGTCGGTCCTGCTGGCGTACGGCGCTCGGTCGCCGGCCGACCGGCTCTTCGTTGACGAGCTCAGCGCGTGGGCGGAAGGCGGAATCGAGGTGGCCCAGATCGTTGACCGCTCGGGTCCGGGCTGGACGGGACGCGTCGGGGTGGTCACCGGGCTGCTGGACCAGCGCGACTTCAGCTCGCGGCCGACGGTGGCCTTCGTGTGCGGTCCGGAACGCATGATGCAGAGCGTCGCCACCGTCCTTCGCGACCGTGGAGTGGCGCCGGAACGCCTCTTCGTCTCGCTGGAGCGGCACATGGAATGCGGTATCGGCCTGTGCGGGCATTGCCAGATGGGCCCCTTCTTCGTCTGCCGTGACGGCCCGGTCTTCGCATTGTCGGAGCTGGGCGACCTGTTTGCCCGCGAGGGGATCTGATGAGTGAGGTACGGCCGCCGCGGCTCGGTGTCGCCAAGCTGGCCTCGTGCGACGGCTGCCAGCTGACCCTGCTCGACCTGGAGGACGAGCTTCTGGCGATCGGCGCCCGTTTCGACCTGGTCGAGTTTCCCGAGGCGAGCTCGCGACGGTCCGACGGACCCTACGACCTGCTCCTGGTAGAGGGCTCGGTAAGTACCCCTGCGCAGGCCGAGCAGATCCAAGAGCTGCGTGAGCGCTCGAGGCTGCTGGTGACCATCGGCGCCTGCGCCACGGCCGGCGGGATCCAGGCGATGCGCAACTTCGGCAACGAGCCAGCATGGCGAGCCTCGGTCTATCCGCAGCCGGAGCTGATCGAGTCGCTGGCCACTGCCACCCCGGTCGCCGACCACGTCAATGTTGATATTGAGCTGCGCGGCTGCCCGATCGACCGCTACCAGCTGCTGGAGCTCCTGACCGCCCTGCGCCTGGGACGCCGGCCGCAGCTGCCCGATGAGGCGGTCTGCCTCGAGTGCAAGCGCCTTGGCAGGGTCTGCGTGCTCGTGGCCGGTGGGGTGCCGTGCCTGGGGCCGGTTACCCAGACCGGTTGTGGGGCCTTGTGCCCCGGCTACGCACGCGGCTGCTATGCGTGCTTCGGACCACGAGAGGCCGCCAATGTCGGCAGCCTCTCCGCCTGGCTGGGCGCCGATCGGCCGAGCGGTGCCGTCGATCGCCTGTTCGCAGGCTTCACCGCGTACGCGCCGCCGTTCCGTGATGCGAGCGCCCGCGCCATGGCCACCTTCCAGCCGCCCGCAGCCACCGGCGAGAAGCCGGACTGATGGCCATCGACCAGCTGCATTTCGAGGTCGCGCAGCTGACCCGCGTGGAAGGCGAGGGGTCGCTCGACCTGCGCGTGGCGCCCGACGGCTCGGTCGCCGCCCAGCTGCGCATCTTTGAAGCGCCGCGCTACTTCGAGCGCCTCGTGGTGGGTCGCACGCCTGACGAGGTGCTGGACATCGTGGCGCGCATCTGCGGCATCTGCCCGGTGGCCTACCAGATGTCGGCGGTGCACGCATTCGAGAGCCTGTTCGAGGTGCCGATCGACCCCGCCGTGCGCATGCTCCGTCGATTGCTCTACTGCGGCGAGTGGATCGAGAGTCACGCGCTGCACATCTACCTGCTCCACGCGCCCGACTTCCTCGGATACCCGGGCGCCCTGGAGATGGCGCACGATCACCGGGCCGTGGTCGAGCGTGGACTGCGCCTGAAGCAGCTCGGCAACCGGATCGTGGGGATCGTCGGCGGGCGAGCCATTCATCCGGTCAGCGTCAGGGTCGGCGGCTTCTCGCGGGCGCCGCGCCGCGCGGAGCTGGAGCCGCTGCGCCCACTCCTCGAGGCTGGTATCGCCGCCGCGCAGGAGACGGTCAGCTGGGTCGCCGGACTCGACATGCCGTCGTTCGACCGAGAGCCGCGCCTGGTCGCGCTGCGGCACGAGAGCGAATACCCGATGAATGACGGGCGGATCGTGTCGAGCGATGGGATCGACCTGGCGACCGGAGACTGGGGGCAGGCATTCGAGGAGATCCAGGTTCCGTGGTCGAACGCCCTCCATGCACGCGCCGCCGATGGCGTCCCCTACCTCCTCGGGCCGACCGCGCGGCTGTCCCTCTCCGCGGATCAGCTGCACCCGACCGCCAGTGCGGCCCTGGCGGGGACCGGCCTCACCCCGGAGGCCCTGCGCCGCAACCTCTTCCTGAGCATCGTCTCGCGCGCGGTGGAGCTGCTGCACGCGGTCGCCGAGGCGGCCGACATCGTGGATCGCTACGTTCCGCCGGCACGTCCTGCCGAGCTGTGGGAGCCCCGCGCCGGGACGGCCGCCTGGGCGACTGAAGCGCCCCGCGGGCTTCTCTTCCACCGCTATCAGGTCGATGCGGCGGGCACCGTGCAGCACGCCCAGATCGTGCCGCCGACCAGCCAGAACCAGGCCGCCATCGAGCACGATCTCGAGCTCTTCGCGCCCGCCGTGCTGGAGCTGCCGCACGAGGAGGCGACCCTGCGACTCGAGCAGCTGATCCGCTCCTACGATCCGTGCATCTCGTGCGCCACCCACTTCCTGCAGCTGCGGGTGGAGCGCCCCGAATGAGCGTCACGGTCCGCATCCTGGCCTGCGGAGCGATCGATCGCGGCGACGACGGCGCGGCGCTCCTGGCGGTTCGTCGTCTTCCCGCCGGCGTACGCCGGGCGGCCTGCGTCGAGGAGGTCGGACAACTCTCCGCCGAGCATCTGCTCGGCTTTCCGGGGTCGCGCACGGTGGTGATCGACTGTATTCGTGGCGCCCCGGCCGGATCGATCCTGGAGTTGCCGCTGGCCGAGCTTCCGGCGCTGGAGACTTCGCTGCGTGTCAGCTCGACCCACGCGCTGAGCGCCGGCGGAGCGGTGGGGCTTGCCGCCGCGCTGGGGGCCGTCGGCCCGAACGATCGGTTTCTGGGGATCGGCGGCACGTCCTTCGCGGTCGGGGGCCCACTGTCGATGGCCGTCGCAAGCCACCTCGGCGAGCTTGTCGAGCGCCTGGCTGCATTGACCCTGGAAGTTCCGATGCCGGAGGCCGCGCCATGTGCGTGACTGCGCCGGCGCGGGTCATCGCCGTCGACGCGGACGGCGCGACGGTGCTGCTCGGCGGACGGCAGCGGCGCGCCTCGACCCTGGTACGGCCCGATACCACTGTCGGTGACTGGGTGGTCGTTGGGGCGGGCACCATTCTCGAACGCATCAGCGATGAAGAGGCGATGCGGCAGCTGCTGGCCGTGCGCGACGCATATCGAGAGGAGGCATGAAGGTGGGTACCGATGGGCGAACCCGCCCGATGGCGGTCGGCGTCAGCCTGGCCCTGGGGACGGCGCTGATCAGCGGCGTGGCGGTCTTCCTCAACAGCCAGGCGGTGAGGCAATTCCCCGATGCCACGCTGTTCACGACACTCAAGAACGGGGTTGCGGCCGTTGTCCTGCTCGGCGCCGCCGCCGCGATCGGTGGAATGCCGCGACAGCTTGGCTCACGGCGTTGGCTCGGCCTGCTGACACTCGGCCTGGTCGGTGGCAGCCTTCCGTTCGTGCTCTTCTTCAACGGCCTCGCCGGGGCCAGCGCGCCCGCCGCCGCGGTCATTCACAAGACCCTCTTCATCTGGGTGGCGCTGCTGGCGGTCGTCTTCCTCGGCGAGCGCCCGGGAGCCTGGGCGTTGGGCGCGCTGGGCGTGCTGCTGGTCGCGCAACTCCTGATCCAGCCTCCGAGTGGCGTGAGCTGGGGAGGCGGCGAGTCGTTGATCGCCCTCGCCACCGCCTTCTGGGCGATCGAGACGATCCTCGCTCGGCGCCTGCTGCCCTCCGTGCCCGCGCTGACGGCGGGTGCTGCCCGCATGGGATTCGGGCTGATCATCCTGGTCGGCTACCTGGCATTCAGCGGCCGCCTTGGACTGATCGCCACCCTTGGCGCGGCCCAGTGGGCGTGGGTGCTCGGCACGGGACTGCTGCTGGCAGGCTACGTCGCGACCTGGTATTCAGCCCTGCAGCGCGCGCCGGCCACCGTGGTGACCGCGGTCTTGACCCTCGGGGCGCCGATCACCGCCGTCCTCCAGGCGGTCGCCAGCGGCACGATCCCGGCGCCGCTGCCGCTGACCGGGCAGCTCGTGATCATGGCCGCGGCCGGTGGCATGGCCGCGTGGTTCCTGCGCGGAGCGCATCTGCGTGCCTACCCGGCCGGACGTATCAATGGCGATCAGGGCGGCGCCTGAGGCCGCGCTCGGGGCGCCAAGCGCCCCGTCCGGCCCGGTTCTCTTCGGACGATACGCCTTTGGTCCGAACCGGCTCGGGTATTGTGGACCCGACGACTCGACCGCACTGCTCGAGTACGCAG
>JAYUGK010000028.1:0-2641 GCA_043738415.1 Chloroflexota bacterium
GCGAGAGGTCGCCTCCGCGGCGGGAATCGTCCTGGAGGCCGGGCGCGACGAACAGATCGACGCTCGCTGCGGCGAGCTCTTCGCGGAGCTGAACCATGATCCGCGGCCGCTCCCTGGCGTTGAGCGTCTGCTGGCAGACCTCGATCGAGCTGACATGCCATGGCTCATCGCCACCTCCAGCCGTCCGGAGCAGATCGCCGCGTCGGTCGCCGTCCTCGGCCTGATGCGCCCCGCACCGGTGGTTGATGGCAGCCGGGTGGCTCACGCCAAGCCGGCGCCGGACCTGCTCCTGCTGGCTGCCGCTGAGGTGGGTGTCCCGCCTGGCGCGTGCTGGTACGTGGGCGACGCTAAATGGGACATGCTGGCTGCGGTGGCCGCGGGCATGATCCCGATCGGGGTCACGACCGGGGCTGTCTCAGCGCGAACCTTGCTGGACGCCGGCGCCGGCTGGGTGGTCGCCACGCTCGAGGACCTCAGTCTCTGAGCCGTCCTGTCATCATCCGTCACGATGCCGCTCGAAGCGTATCGGTCAAAGCGCGATTTCGCGCGCACTCCCGAACCGGAGCCCGGCCCGCCGGGGGAGGGGAGCGGGCGGTTCGTGGTGCAGCGTCACCGAGCGACGCGGCTCCACTACGATCTCCGCCTGGAGATCGGCGGCGTGCTGCTCAGTTGGGCGGTACCGCGCGGCCCGACCCTTGACGCCGACGCCCGACGCCTCGCTCAGCGCACCGAAGACCATCCTCTCGAGTATCTGGACTTCGAGGGCGTCATCCCCGCGGGCCAGTACGGCGCGGGCGACATGATCGTCTGGGACTGGGGGACTTTTACCCCCGAACTGGCCGATGAGCCGGAAGCGTCGCTGCGCGACGGCGAACTGAAGTTCCGTCTCGAGGGCGAGCGGCTGAAGGGGCGATTCACCGTCGTGCAAACCGGGGGGCGCCGCGATGCCTTTGGGCGACCAGGCGATCCGGGTCAGTGGCTGCTGATCCACAAGCGCGACGAGACGGCGGTTGAGGGCTGGGATGCCGAATCGCACGCAACGAGCGTGAAGACGGGACGCACCAACGAAGAAGTGGCGGCCGGCGCGCGTCAGAAGTTCCTGGTCATGGCCCCGGCCTCCGAGCCGGACCCGGATCTATCGGCCGCTCAAGCGGCGCAGATGCCGGACTTCGTGCCGCCGATGCTTGCCACGCTGACCGACGGTGCCTTCGACGATCCCGACTGGCTCTTCGAGGTGAAGTGGGATGGATATCGGGTGGAGGCGGTGGTGCGCGGTGGGCAGGTCCGGCTGTGGACCCGCAACCGCACCGACGCCGCCACGTACTTTCCCGAGCTGGCCGGCCCCGCTGATTGGATCGGGGCCCGTGAGGCGATCGTCGATGGCGAGGTTGTGGCGCTCGATGCCGACGGGCGGCCCGACTTTTCCCTGCTGCAGGACCGGACCGGGCAGCGCGGGCTGGAGGTGGCAACCGGGCGTCGCGGCGCTGACAGCCGACGACCGAGCTTGGTGGCGAGGGCGGCCATCCCGATCGTGTACATGGTCTTCGATCTCCTCCATCTCGCCGGTCGCTCGCTGCTCGATGTGCCGCTGGAGGAGCGGAAGCGCACCCTGCAGCGGATCCTGCGCCCGCACCCGCTGGTGCGTTTCGCCACGCATGTGGTCGGAGACGGCGCTGCCTTCGCCATGGCAGCTGCCGAGCAGGGGCTGGAAGGAGTCGTCGCCAAGCGCCGCGACAGCCGCTACGACCCAGGACGCCGATCGCGCGCCTGGTTGAAGGTCAAGCTGCGACTCGAGCAGGAGCTGGTCGTCGTCGGGTGGCTGCCAGGACAGGGCAGCAGCCTGGACCTGGGATCGCTGGTGGTGGCGGTGAACGATAGTGGCCGCCTCCGGCACGCCGGACAGGTTGGAAGCGGCATCTCCGAGTCGATGCGCCGTACCCTGCTCGCCCAGCTGGAACCGATACGTGTGCCTGACTCGGCGCTGGACCCCATCCCGCGTCTGCCCGATGCCCGCTGGGTCGAGCCTCGCCTCGTTATCCGCGCTGAGTTCGCGGAGTGGACGACCGACGGGCTGCTCCGCCAGGCGGCGTTCAAAGGGATCGAGCTCGGCAAGGACGCGGCCTCGGTGGTGCGCGAACCCGCCCGGCCGGTCGCGCGGATCGTCGCCCGCGCGCGGCCGTCGACGCGAGAGAGATCAGATCACCTGAACACCCCCGTGGCAGTGGCCTCGCCCGCGGAGATGGCGGCCCTCGAGACGCTCGGTCGCGACGGCACCTGGTTTGTTGCGGGTCACGAATTGCAGCTCACCAACCTGGACAAGGTCCTCTTTCCCGCCGCCGGCCCGGCAGGCGCCCTCACAAAGCGAGACCTGATCCGGTACTACGTCAGCATCGGTCCAACGCTGGTGCCCTACCTGGCGGATCGCGGGCTTACCCTGCAACGCTTCCCGGATGGGATCAGCAAGCCGGGCTTCTGGCAGAAGGACCTGCCGCGCCATGCGCCACCCTGGATGGCTCGCTGGTCGTACGCCGGGCACGATGGCGACAAGACGTACGTCGTGGTTGACCGGGTGGCGACGCTCGCCTGGCTGGCCCAGGAGGCCGCCATCGAACTGCATCCATGGACCTCGCGCACCGATGGA